>JAGQQQ010000681.1 GCA_020426125.1 Planctomycetaceae bacterium | reverse complement strand
AGTTCTGGATCCCCTGCATCGTCTTCGACAGCACATCCTTCCGACCGCGGCGCTCGTCGCTCACGATTTCCGAACCTTCGACGCTGATGAGCGGAGTGACATTTCCGCACTTGCGAAGTTCCTTCGCGACGTCGTCGGTGATGAAGTGGCCGTTGGTGAAAACCTGGAAGTAGCAATCGGGATGGTTCTGAAAGATCTTGAGGATCTCCGGATGCATGAACGGTTCACCCCCGACGATGCCGAAGAAGACGTTGCCCATCGCCTTGGCTTCATTGATGAGGTTGTCCATCGCCGGGATGTCGATGACTTGCTGCTTTGCCGAGACATCCACCCAGCACCCCTGACAACGGAGGTTGCAGGAGTTGATGATCGAGATGTACAGGAACGGCGGAAACACCTCGCCCCGCTTCATTCGGGACTTGAATTTCTGGACGGACAGGGAGCCCTTGATCCCCATGTTCCAGAACAGTTTCCAGACCAGTCGTTTATCGGTTTCCAGCAGCAGCCGTTTGGCCATCCGGAGATACATGTCTCACCTCAAAAGGTCGTCGGAGTCTCTCGAGCATTCAGCATACTGTTCCCGTCGGTGAGCCTCCACCTCACCGTCTGATGCTTTGCAACAGACTCAAGGACCGGATTGGCCGTTTCCATCGCGAGCGGGTGGCAAGCCCCACGCGAGCCCCGAATGTCCGATTGAACTCGTGAGAACATCAGGACAGCTACCCGACGTGAATGACAGGATCCGCGAGGCCGACGAATCGAGCAAGTTGGCGGACTCAGTGGCGCCGTCGCCTGGCAAAGGGGGAATCAGCAACGCATCGCCGGACCACGACAGTATCAGTCCCTCGCCCCTTTCCAGGGGAGGTAGCCACATCCCATCCATTCGATGGAAATGAGTTTCGAATTCCCATATTTTAGGGGAAATAACAGATCGAGTTCGAGCGGAACCGTCCCGTTTCTCGTGATTGAATCGGAGCCCGACTTGAGGTCCACTCACCCGAAATTGACACACGGATCAGTTGCAGCCAACACGTCCTGGGGAGAGCGGAGTGAACTCGATTGAGTGGTGTCATTTCCTGTTCGACGCAGCACGCCACTGTATAACCTCGCAAACCCTGCCAATGATGGCAAATTGAAGGAGTTCCATGAACGCAATCCCCCAAGTCACCGGGACAGGTGTGCCATTATTACTGGATGACATCGACACTGACCGCATTATTCCGGCTCGATTCCTGAGGTGCGTGAGCTTCGATGGCATCGGCGACCATGCGTTTGAAGATGACCGAGAACAGGATCCGGCGCATCCCTTCAACCAGCCACAGTACCAGAATGCCGGCATTCTGGTATCGGGACGAAATTTTGGTTGCGGTTCCAGTCGAGAACATGCCCCCCAGTCGCTCATGCGATGGGGAATCCGGGGAATCGTCTCCGAGTCCTACGCGGAAATCTTCTTTGGGAACTGTACATCCCTAGGAATCCCGGCGGTTTGTGCGAAGCGTGCCGACCTTGAGGCCCTTGCCCAGGCTGTCCAAAACGACCCGTCGATGGAAGTGACAGTCGACCTGGAGAACCTTGAGGTTCGCTTCGGAGACCAAAAATTCCCGTGCACAATTCCCGATAGCGCCCGTGACGCATTAGTCTCCGGGCGATGGGATTTCCTAGCCCAGTTGTTGGAAAATCAGCCGCAGATCGTGTCCACGCTCGAACGACTGCCCTACACATCCGGTTTTGAATCCACCTAGCCGATTTCGGGGACAGTAGCTTAGGATCCTCGATCCCCTTCCCCAAATTCCGCCAACGCCACAACCCCGGTGAACCGATGTCCGCCGGGGTTGTTGCGTGAGAGCGAGAAAGAGAGAAGCCGACTTGATGAGGAGAAGAATTGTTTGACCGGGAAGCCTCAAATGGACCGCCGAGTTTTACGAGCCCTTGCGAGAGCACCCTGGACAAAGATGCGAGGACATCGCACGCCGATTCGAAGACGTTAATATTCCGGATTGGCCCCATCACCATTGATGTCAAATTGGCCATCGCAATCGTCTCCGATATCCCCAAACTGACTTCCCGAGAAATCCGCTTTGTGACCATAGGATCCCGAGAAGTAGAAACTTTGGTTTACTGAACCGAAAGCGGACGCTACGTCCTCCAGTTCCTGATTGATCGAGTGAGAGACTTCCGCAAGACCAACGACAAGCCCGAGAACGAGAATCGTGGCGATCAGCACCAATTCTCCAGATACGAGAAAACCAGCTTCATCGTTCAGCAATTGAGTCGAGAGTTGAGACATCGTGGGGTTCCTTGGTGAGAGACTTTGCGTGAGAGCGTGAATGGAGAGTTCGATTTTCGATGAATATTCGTGTTTCGCAGTTGAATCGCCGCTATTGACGATCGTTGCTCACCTGTTAAGCAGACTGAATGCCAAAACACTTGAACAAGCCCGACCCAAACTGCCACAGAATTCCATAACCTATTAGAAAAGAATCACTTACAAATCTCACGAGAGCCCCCATTGCTCGTATACCACCACTTCCTGGATTTGAGGCAAAACGTCAACAGGCCTCCTTTCCATTTCGACCATTCTCCCGGAACCCTCTTTACAACAATGACTTGCGGCCGATGATTTCATTTTTCAACATGTTGACGGGACGCGACACAATCACAACGACATCGCGGCCCCGAACCCCATCCGTCGATGACGTGTCAACCAGCATGATCGAGAAATCGCGACTCCCAAACGGTCGACTCCCCCTCCACCGGAGGAACTCAATCCCAAGTCAGCATCCGACACGGGTCCCGAAAAACCGGGATCCTTTGAAGGAAATTGACTCCAACGAGTTGATCGGCCACCACATGGATGGATATAAACCGGCCTTCAAATCCATTTTGTGAACGTGAAGGTGGGCACAACGTTGCCGTCCCCTTCGACCTGAAGTGCCAAATGAGGCTCCCTTCGATGAAAGGGGTCCGCACCGTTGGACATCGCAATTCCCAGGACGATGAGCCTGAGAACAAACTTTTTCAGGGAGCCAGTTTGCGAAGGGGGATTTGTGCTTGCATGGGGGGTGGACGCCGCTATACTTCGCGGCTTACGCTTCCGACGCGGCTAGCGTAGCTCAACGGCAGAGCACCGGTTTTGTAAACCGGCGGTTGTGGGTTCGAATCCCTCCGCTAGCTCTTATCATCGGACTTTGCCGGACATTGGTCGTCGTACCACACGCGTGCAACAACGAACAAAGTCGGGCTAGCCGAACTGAAGAGTAAAAGGGGGGTGTGCCCGAGCGGCCAAAGGGGCCAGACTGTAAATCTGGTGGCTCTGCCTTCGAAGGTTCGAATCCTTCTGCCCCCACTTATTGAAAAACGTGATCGATATTGTGCCACTGAAGGCATCGCCCTCAGTGACAAGCCCTAGCGGGTGTAGCTCAATGGTAGAGCTCCAGCCTT
Source organism: Planctomycetaceae bacterium (assembly GCA_020426125.1). Taxonomy (GTDB): domain Bacteria; phylum Planctomycetota; class Planctomycetia; order Planctomycetales; family Planctomycetaceae; genus HKST-UBA70. Next base: position 597 of record JAGQQQ010000681.1, on the reverse strand, counting down.
CCAAGCTGGTGGTGAGGGTTCGATTCCCTTCACCCGCTCTGGTGTACGGAAACCAACTCACCGTGCACCTTTCGCTGCTGTAGCTCAGTCGGTAGAGTGCGTCCTTGGTAAGGACGAGGTCGTGGGTTCAAGTCCCACCAGCAGCTTACCGGCAGCTTGTCCGGTTTTGTCGTAACAGGACGTTGCATTCGTTTTGCAAACTCCTGCAAAGGCTGGATGACCACAAGCGCGTCGTCCCACGCGGCAGTACGTTCACTGCCAATTTTTGTCAGGTTCCGAACAGAATCACAGGAGCTATGGAGCGCTAGTTATGGCGAAGGAAACTTTTCAACGGACAAAACCGCACGTCAATGTCGGTACGATCGGTCACATCGACCACGGCAAAACCACCCTCACAGCCTCGATCCTGGCCGTTCAAGCCACCAAAGGGCTCGCCACTCCCATTGCCTACTCAGAAGTGGCCAAGGGAGGAACCGTCCGCGACGAAACCAAGACCGTGACAATCGCGGTGAGCCACGTCGAGTACGAAAGCCCCAACCGGCACTACGCCCACATCGATTGCCCGGGCCACGCCGACTACATCAAGAACATGATCAC
>JAGQQQ010000680.1 GCA_020426125.1 Planctomycetaceae bacterium | reverse complement strand
TACTCCGAGCGAGACATCCCTTGGGGAATGCTTCTGCTAATCGGCCGTGAATTCGCCATGGCCAGCGCCTTCTCTTCGACTCAACTTGCCGACTGGCTGGGACAGCGTTTTGCCGAGTTGATTCAGGGACAGCCAATCGTTGTTTTGGTTCTGGGAAGCTGCCTGTTGCTGACATTTCTCACGGAGTTCACGACCAATGTGGCGACCGTCAACACGCTGTTGCCCACTCTCGCGGCCATGGCGATCAGCCTGGAAATCGACCCGCGTCTGTTGATGATTCCGGCGACGGTCTCCGCGAGTTGTGCCTTCATGCTCCCCATTGCCACGCCGCCCAACGCGATTGTCTTTGGAACGGGACGCGTTCCCATGAACGCCATGATGCGTTATGGACTGCTTTTGAATCTCATTGGAACACTCGTCGTCACGGGCTGGATGCTGACGCTCGGCGTCCGTGTCATGAACATTCCGCTTCCGTAGAGACGAGGTGTTCGCAATGCCGAACGTCGAAGAAGCGAAACCTTCTCTTTTCGCATCTGCAAAACCGACTCGAAGAGACTGGCGAACCCCCATTTTTTATGGCAAACGCCCCGGGCGGAAATTGCCACGGGGCGTCGTTGTTCAATCGGAATCGACGAACACATTCCTTTTACTGTCGTCCGATTCAATACGCTAATCGGAGATCTTGTCTGGAGCAACAGGAGCGGGGAGGGACTTGATTTCCACGCTCCGGAATTCGACGGGGTCATTGTGGCCAGCGAAACCGAAATGGCCGCGAGTGAGATCCTTCCCGGGGTGGGGAGAATTTGCCATAAACTCGGTCACCTGACTCAGGTCGGCGTTCAGGATTTGATTCCCATTGAGCTCGACCTGGATCACGGATCCCTGAACGGTGACTTTCTGAAAATTCCATTCTCCCGTGGGGCGGAGGAACCCCCGAGCGGCTGGTGCCATCCCGTATGCGGAGCCATGGTACTGGCGCTTGTCCAGCTTGGCATATTGCGGAGCGTCATTGTCCAGCACTTGGAGTTCGGTCATTCCCTGGTAGGCGGGGTTTCCGTTTCCTGGGTAGCGAATCGCGAGGCCGTTATTCCCGCCGGGGGGGAGTTTGAATTCCAGGCGGACAATGAAGTCGGCATACTCCTTTTCCGTGTAGAGCGTGCCACCATGTCCTTGTTGGCACCGAATGGCCCCGTCGACGACTTCATAATTGTCCACCGCCCCGGCCCAGCCTTCCAAATCTTTGCCATTGAAGACCGGCTCGAAGTCAGAGCCAGACGCTTCGCGAAGAATGGTATTGGCTTCTTCGGCTGGAATCTCACGGATGAAGATATTCCGCCAAGCGATCTCACCGCCATGGGTTTGAAGTTGAATCTGCCCGGAAGCTCGAAGCGGCAGTTCGCGTTTCCAGAAGTTCTCAAGGATGGCGTGATCAACAACGTGCTCGCCATTCAGCCAGACACTGGTTCGCGCGCCGACTTGACGAATCCGAAACGAGTTCCACTCGCCGAACGGCCTGTCCGCGAGAACGAGCGGATCTTTTCCAGCGGCGCCGGGACTGTTATTCCAGAGCCCTCCGGATCCCTTGTCCGCACCGAGATTCCATTTCTTCCCTTCCTCACGGGTATCCCAAATCTGAACTTGCGGAGTATTCTTCAAATAGATTCCGGAATCGGCCAAGGGAACCGTCTTGTAATCAATCAAAAGTTCGTAGTCGCGGAAGGACTCATCTGTGGTCAGGTAGGCCCCATGTCCATCGTTGATGACGGCTCCGTCCTCGATCCGCCAGTGGGCCTCGATGTCCTTGTTCCACTCTTCCAGTTTGGCGGCCCTTTCCTCCTCGGACATTTCTTCTAGCTTATAGGGATCAAAGTGAGGCATGCCATGCCAGCCGGTGAATGTTTCCCCATCGAACAGAGCCCGAAATCCCTCGGGTGGCTCCAGGTCAGCCCCGAATGTCTGGGGCGGGCAGCACAATGCCATGGTCAGAGAGAGAAGGCCAAAGAGACGTCTCATGTTGCAATATCCTCAGAAGTTCAAAAATTACCATCTTCGCGAAGTGACAAAACTCGCCAATCAAACGGACCGTCTCAGCGTACCGAACAGCCATTTCGAATGCGATGGTACGTCAAGACGCCCTGGCAGGAATCCCGATCCAATCCTTCTCCCAGTCGAATTGGGCTGAAAACATGCGTCTGATGTTGGGATCCGCTCAAGGACGAAAGAACGACAAGGGAGAGCGCTCACTTCCAGACTCACGAAACCGATCCGTGCAACAGAAATCCTCGCCACACCGCTTCATTTGTCTATATTGAGACTTGAGAACGGGAAACGGACGACGAGACGGGATCAGGATTCGGCGATGTCTGACGAGATAGACTGCGGAAGCGAAATTCAAATTCGGCGCACCGCCGATGGATGGCTGCTGACCACGCAACAATGGGTGCCGACCGCGATTGAGGAAGTGTTTGACTTCTTCGCGGATGCTGGGAATTTAGAACTCTTGACCCCGCCATGGCTGAACTTTCAGATTCTTACCCCCCAACCGATCGCGATGGGCTCGGGAACGCTGATCGATTACCGACTTCGCTTGAAGATGGTTCCGATTCGCTGGAGAACGGAAATCAAGGATTGGAATCCCCCTCACTCCTTTGTCGACACTCAACTCAGAGGCCCGTATACCAAGTGGATTCATACCCACACGTTCACTGAAGTGAATGGAGGAACGCTCTGTGAGGACCATGTCGCTTATGATGTGCCGTTCGGGTGGATTGCTCATCCCCTCCTCGTCAAACGAGATTTGACGCGAATCTTTGGATACCGTCAGCAGCAGATTGCAAGGACTTTCGGGACCTCTTCCGTCGAAACGGCAAGCGCTGCGTCATGATGGAAACGCCTGACATCCGGATACGTCTATTAAACGATGCCTCCATTCGAAAAGAAGGAGAGTTTGTTCTCTATTGGATGGTTGCCAATCGCCGCGTCAATTGGAATTTTTCGCTTCAGAGAGCTGTTGAGCATTGCGCCGCACTCGATAAGCCCCTGCTCGTCTTCGAAGCGTTGCGAACAAACTATCGATGGGCAAGTGATCGTCTTCACCGATTCGTCATTCAGGGAATGGCTGACAACAATCGGTCTTTATCAGACTCGCAGGCGACCTACTATCCCTATGTTGAGCCTGAGCCAAATGCCGCGTCTGGTTTGCTGGAAGAGTTGGCGAATAGGGCCTGCATCGTCGTGACGGACGATTTCCCCTGCTTCTTCATCCCCACAATGCTAAGGTGGGTTTCGCGAAAGGTTTCCACACGGATGGAAGCCGTGGATTCCAACGGTCTGCTTCCCATGCGGGCTGCCGACAAGGTATTCCCCACGGCGTACGCCTTTCGACGATTTCTGCAAAAAATGCTTCCGGAACACCTCTCGCATTTCCCAAAAGACAGCGCGTTCCGAGGAATCTCCCTCCCCGAATTGGACGGGGTCCCCTCGTCAGTTCTCAAACGGTGGCCCGCCGCATCGGCCGACCTTCTTACAGGCGACATCGGCCAACTGGCATCTTTGGAAATCGACCACACAGTTGGCCCCGCCAGTTTCGATGGGGGAACGCAGGCGGCGGCGAAGGCCCTCCAGCAGTTTCTCTCATCGCGGTTGCATCGATATGCGGATGATCGAAACAACCCTGACAACGAGGCTGCGAGTGGATTTTCCCCTTATCTGCACTTCGGCCACCTTTCTTCGCATGAGGTATTTTTCCATCTCGCGAAGCGCGAAGGCTGGTCCATCGATAGCCTGGGGGATCATGCTTCCGGAAAACGGGAAGGCTGGTGGGGAATGAGCCCGGCAACTGAGAGCTTTCTGGACGAACTGATCACCTGGCGGGAAGTGGGTTACAACATGTGCTCTCAGCGGCGCGACTACGACAAGTTCGAATCTCTCCCGGACTGGGCGAGAAAAACACTGGAGGAGCACGCCAACGACCCCCGTGAGCAGATCTATTCCCTTGAAGAGTTGGAGCACTCAAAGACATCGGACGAGATTTGGAACGCGGCGCAAAGGGAGTTGGTACGAGACGGTCGAATGCAGAACTACCTCCGCATGCTCTGGGGAAAAAAGATTCTGGGCTGGACGGAACACCCTCGCCAAGCTTTGGATTTCATGATTGAGCTCAACAATAAGTATGCCGTTGATGGCCGCAATCCCAATTCGTATTCCGGGATCTTTTGGTGCTTAGGCCGGTACGATCGGCCTTGGGGCCCGGAGCGACAAGTCTTCGGCAAGATTCGATACATGACAAGTGATAGCACACGTCGAAAACTGCCCATGAGCGGATACCTGGAAAGGTATGGGGACCGGTCGGGAAGACTTTTTTAGAGCGAATTGCAAAACAATGTTTGTGTTCTGTGTCGTGGGTTGGCATTCTCGTTGCCGTGAAAACCGTCGACCGCGGACACACGGGAGAGCAAACTGCTCCAGGAAAGCTCGTCAGAGTTCCCGTGGGGAATTCCAATTCTGCGTCAGTTTCGACGGGTCGTCACTTCGAAGAGACTTCGAAATCCTTGTCGCGTTTTCAGATATGCCAAACTTTTTGAGCCGGGATCGTCTTCCATCAAGCCAAGAGTGGAGAGTGGAAAGGAAATGGGAACGACGTCGATGCGAAAAGCGTTCGTCCCCATCTGTTTTTCCTCCCCTCTTCGCCAGGGCGATAATCTGCATCGCCGACTCCGTGGCGTCAGCCAGAGTGCCCATCACGAGCAGTTTGCCGTCGCGAACGACGGCCTGTCCGTGGCCCACGATTCCTTTCAGTGAAGCATCATGGTCGGCCAGTAGACTGACCTGGGGTGAAGTCAGATCGAGGCCAGCCAAGTCAATCACCACCGTTCCCCAACCGGGAACGTTCATCAGGCCGCCGGAGTAAGCCAGGACATTGATGGTGGGCGTCTTCGCGGCGGCAGAGATCTCGACGCTCGCACAAGTGAGCAACAGGTTTTCGGGTTCAGGCAATGGGGGCTCCTTTCCCGCAGGGTGGCCCGGCCAAGAATT
>JAGQQQ010000679.1 GCA_020426125.1 Planctomycetaceae bacterium | reverse complement strand
TCGTCCCTCGACGGTGGCCAAGTGCCGCTGGGACAGGTTGTCATGAACGACTTTGAGCAGGGACAACAATTCTTCGACCTGGTTCGGGGAAAGGCCAGCGGTTGCTTCCTGGCGAACGTCCCGGGCACAGCTGGCGATCTGCTCCCAGATTGGCTCAGCGCCTTTGGTGGGACGAATCATCTTTTTCCGCCGGTCGCTCTCGCAGCAGGTCCGGGTGACGAGCCCAGCGGCTTCCATCCGGTCAATGAGACCGGTTAGGGTCGGAGCCTCGACCTCCATTCGCGAAGCCAAGTCCACCTGGGACAATTCCCCTTCGAGAACGAGCCAGCCCAGGACCTGAGATTGTCGGAACGTGATCCCGTGCGGGGCGAGTTCTTCGTTGAGGCATCTCCGAAACGACAATGCCAGAATCGTCACCCAATACCCGACACTGGCTTCAAAGTCGTACTGCATGGGAAAGGCTGCCATCTTGGAAGTTGGGAACGATCAAACACTCCTCCGTGAGCGAGCCCAACTCTTAGCATGCTAACTGTCGCGGAGACCATGGGCAAGGGGGAGGGTGCGCGACGACGCGATTGGTAGGACCGACTGTCAGACGGTGTCGGTTTCCACGACGCCGATATAGGGGAGGTGGCGGTAGAGTCCATCGTAGTCGAGGCCGTAGCCGACAACGAATTGATCGGGGATTTCGAAGCAGGTGAAGTCGGGAACGGTCTCGACGACTGTTCGGGCTTTCTTCCAGAGGAGAACAGCGACCTGGATGGAGCGAGGCTGTTGTTCCTTGAGCTTCTCGCAGATTCCGGTGATGGTACGGCCCGTGTCGAAGATGTCATCGACAAGCAGAAGGTCACGCCCCTGCAAATTGGGAAGGAAGTCGAGGTTAAGTTCCAGCCGACCGGGGGACGTCGCGGTCCCACGATAGCTGGAAGCCTGCAACAGTCCGACTTGATGAGGAACCTCGATCTGCCGCATCAGGTCGGCGACGAAGATCAGGCTCCCGGTGAGAACTCCCAGGATCGTCAACTCTCTGTCGCGATATTCATCGGAGAGGCGTCGCCCCAGTTGGGCGACGGCCTCCGCGATTTCCTCCTCATGAATCAGCGGTGAGACGTTCACTGGGATCGATGTGCTTCCTGAACGGAATCTCCCTCGCGCCAAGCCATTGGGGGGGAGAATGGGACGTGCGTATTGGCCGCGGCGACTCCGTCGCGCTGGCGTTCGGCGAAAGGAAACTTACCGGCAGGACAGGATTGCATCTTGTCAACAACAGGTTAGAAACCTGCTCGACCTGGCTTGTTCGGTACGCATTCACCCGCCACTCGCCTTATAGCTTGTATCCCAGCGCTGTGGCCACTTTGCGGCACTGTTCCATGGTTTCTGCGAAGGCGTCCGGCGTCAGCGACTGTGCGCCATCGCTGAGGGCATGACGCGGATCGGGATGGACTTCCACGATCAGACCATCGGCTCCGACGGCGACTGACGCGGCGCACATTGGTGCGACCAGCGAGGCGATGCCGGTTCCGTGGCTGGGGTCGATCACGATCGGCAGGTGTGTCCTTTCTCGCAGGTAGGGGACACTCGCGAGGGGGAGCGTGAACCGGGTGTGCGTCTCAAAGGTCCGGACGCCCCGTTCGCAGAGAATGACTTCCTGATTGCCTTGATCCAGGACGTATTCCGCGGCCAATAGGAATTCTTCCATTGTCGCTGAGGGACCACGTTTCAGCAGAACGGGTTTGCGCGTTTCACCGACGGCCTGGAGCAGATGGTAGTTCTGCATATTCCGAGCACCGATCTGGAGGACATCGGCATATTGGGCCACAAGTTCGACGAGATGGGGCGTCATGACTTCTGTGACGACGGCAAGGCCAGTTTCCTCGCGTGCGGCAGCGAGAAGTTTGAGGCCTTCTTCTTTCAAACCCTGAAAGGAGTATGGGCTCGTTCGAGGTTTGAATGCCCCGCCTCGAAGTCCCGTAGCGCCGGCCGCTTTCACTTGTCGGGCGGACTGCATGATCTGGTCCTCGCTTTCGACGGAGCAGGGCCCTGCGATTACTCCAATCGTTCCGCCACCCATCACCAGGTCTCTCACTCGAATGATGGTGGGATCGGGTTTCGTTTCCCGGCTGGCGACTTTGTAAGGGGCGAGGATCGGCACAACTTTTTCCACATCATCGTACGATTCGAGCGTCTCCCGTTCGCCATTTCGCTTTTCTCCGACGGCGGCGATGACGGTCCGTTCGGTGCCATAGATGACGTGGGCTTTCAAGCCCATCTCCTCGACGCGTTGAGCCATTCTTTGAACGGACTCTTCGGTCGCTCCCTTTTTCATGACGACGATCATGTTTCGCTCCTGGGGTATGTCATTTTCACTGAAAACGACTACAAAAAAGGTAGTTAAAGTCTTTGGTGTGAGTTCTTGAGAAGGCCAAATAGGAAACGAAAACAGCCCTGAAATCCGCAGAGGGATTTCAGGGCTGTGACGAGGTTGCGTAGATTTGAAGGAACTCCGCTACCGAGCCCGGAAATCCCGGCTGGTAAACCAAAACCCAAACCAATACTTCCCCGCCACCACATCGCTGTGGTCAACAAGATCGTCATGGTTGAGTGGGGTCATCATTGAGTTCTTTCGATTCACATCATGCTAAGTCGGCACATACGGGACGTCAACACCACACGAATTTATTCGACGATGATATCTCGCACGGTCCCCCCGCTCGGGATCATGGGAAGCACATGTTCCTGATAGGGGCAGACAACGTCCAGCAGGTACGGGCCGTCGTGTGCGATCATCTTGGCCAGAGCGTCGGGGAGTTGAGCCTTGCTCCGAACCTGGGAGGATTCGACGCCGAAGCTTTTTGCCATCTGAACGAAGTTGGGGTAGGTTTCCTCATAATGGCTGCCGGATCCTTCCCCGAGGGCTTCCGGATGGTCGACTGGCCCCAAATAGGTGTGGGCGCGGCGGCCTTCCATGAAACGGTCTTCCCATTGGACGACCATCCCCAGGTGTTGATTGTTCAGCAGGAGGATTTTCACGGGCAGCTTTTCACAGTGGAGTGTCGCCAATTCCTGAATGTTCATCAGGATGGAACCGTCTCCGTCGATATCGAAGACGAGGGAATCGGGATGGGCGGCTTGGACTCCCATTGCCGCCGGGAGACC
>JAGQQQ010000678.1 GCA_020426125.1 Planctomycetaceae bacterium | reverse complement strand
AAGTTGCGTGTCTTCATCCAGGCGAGGGAACCCGAAAAGTTCCCCCAACCCGAAAACTTGAACTTGAGCGTATCGTCCAGAAATCGACAGATCAACCGAAATGGTCCTTGGCCGAAGAATAAACCCATTTTTCCCATTTTATTCATATTTTCGCTTGCATTGCTGAAAAGCAGGTTTTTTGGGGCAAGTTCTCTTGGGGAAAACCCGTTTGAAATGGGATTTGTGATCGCGATTCGATAGGGGCACGGACCGACCGAGGTCGGCGGTTTCGGCGATCATTGTTCTCTTGGTCGTCCGTTGTGGTTTGCTGTCGCGGCTTGCAGGAAGTTGCGGTCGAGAGGCGCCCGGCCGAATCAGCCGACGTCACGGGATTGCCCCCGGAAATTGCAGTTTTGAAGTCAGGACGTGAGAATCGCGTTCGATCCGCATTTCATTCCTTACTGCCAGAGAGTTTTGATTCGAGTTGCCTCGCGTGACTCCTGGACTTCCCGCACGGATGCTGTGGTGGGGGAAGAGGATCAAACGGACCGCACCTCAGATGGAAGACCGAGGATTCGCCATGTTTCCATTCCTTCTCTATGGCACTGGTCGATTTGTGCGTTGCGACCGAGCTTTCACAGTGCCTGTACACAAACAGTCTTCACGCCGGTCACCCGAAACAGCCAAACGTCGTCTTCAGGATGGCTGATGATATGAATGGCAGATGCAGTGACGAAATTGCGAAAGAAAACCACTGGTTTTGGCCGTCTTCCGAGGCATACTGAACTCGATTCCACTTCGGCGAATTCAGCTCAATCCAGGGGGATTCGCTACACGTTGCGACACGGGATTGGACTTCATTTGAGACCAGACACGGTCAAATCACTCGCCTGCACATCCTACATGCGCTCCCATGTGGTCCGTTGTCCGGTTGATGCAATAGCCGTCGTTGTCGCTGACCGTGCCTGCAAAGCGTGCACCGGGGTCGCAGCGCGACGACGCCTTTTTTTGCGTTTACCTTAGTGGATTGGGAAGGATGGCCTCTCGGACGCATGCTTGCTGGCTCGAAGCCTCGCCGCTAACCTGTCTGACATCTTGACACGTCCTCGGCAGGGAATCTCATGCACATCGAAGCCATTGAGCGGCAGACGACGGCGGGCTTGGTGGTTGAGCGGATTGCTCGGGTCATCAAAGAGCAGAACCTGTCTTCGGGGGAACGGCTGCCCGGTGAGCACGAACTGGTCGAACAGCTCAAGGTGGTCGCCAGCGCGATCAGCCAGACTCCGTTGCCAGGATCAACCGACGATTTGCTGGCCCGGGCCGAACGCGTTCGTGCCTATGAAGCAGAACTGGCGGAGGAAACGCGATTACGCGACGAGGCCAATCGCAAAGCCGGAGTGCGGTTTATCCAGGTGAACTCCGGCGGGTGGGATCATCACAGCAACATCAAACAGTCGCTGTCAAAGAACGCTGAGTCCGTCGACAAACCGATCGCCGGCGTGATCCGCGACTTGAAAGCCCGAGGCATGCTGGAGGAAACATTGCTCGTGTGGTTTGGAGAATTCGGCCGCACTCCGTACGAGCAGGATTTATCGAACGGCAAAGGCTCGATGGATTCCTACGGTCCCCCCGCGTCGGCTCTCGGCGGAGGAAGTTCGGGATACGATGCTGATGGTGGCCGACAAACTCGACACGCGCCGCGGCGGTCCCGGCTTCCGGTTGTATCACTCCATGCAGGACAACGTCTGCACCTACGTGCCGCTCGACAAGCACGGCCCAGAGACTTACCGCCGAGCGGTCTACCACCAAAACTCCCGTGCCTCGGTCGTCGACCTGATGACGGAGTTCGACCAGCCGGACTGCACGTTCTCCGCCCCCAAACGAGCCGAAACCACAACGCCACTCCAGTCGCTGACGATGCTCAATCACAGCTTCACGCTCGACATGGCCGCCGCGCTGGCCGAGCGATTGAAACAGGAAGCCGACGATGACGTTGCCGCTCAAGTGGATCGTGTCTATCGGCTTTGTTATTCCCGTCCCGCGACCAAGGAAGAGGTCAGCGCATGTCGGCAGTTAGTCGATCGTCACGGCCTCGCCGCACTCTGCCACGTTCTTCTGAATACAAGTGAGATGATTTATGTCCGATAGCCCGTTCCAATTCCGCGGTAAGCATTCCAGAACTATGCATTCTCGCTCCCAGGGATTTCTGGCGGAATCGACGACATGTTTCATCGTGTGCGCATCAATTTTCATGGCGGTGTCTGCTTCTGCTGCGGAACCGTTTGAACTCTTTCTGGAAAAGCACTGCGTTCGCTGTCATGGCCCTCAGAACGAGGAAGGCGACATTCGGATCGACCGGCTGTCGCGCGATTTCAAAGCGGGAGTGGACACGCACCACTGGGCAGAGGCGCTCGATAAGCTCAACAGCGGCGAGATGCCGCCGGAAGAGGAACCGCAACCGACTCAGGACGAGATCGCGGCGTTCGTCACCAAACTCG
>JAGQQQ010000677.1 GCA_020426125.1 Planctomycetaceae bacterium | reverse complement strand
GACGGACAACCCGCCACTTATTGATCGCCCGGTCCTTCCTTCGAGACCCGGAGGGGACTTGGCGAAACGGTGGCGTTGGCTCGGCTTGCCTGCTGTTCGACAACTCGATGTTCTTTTGCAAGCATGGGTTTGAACTCGTGCTTGCTTTTTGTTTGCCGTTTGAACTGATCGTTGCGTATGTCCGTCGTTCCCCGTCCCGCTCCGGTGGGGCTGCCTCTGGTGTTCACTGAACTGAAGTCTCAATTCGGGATCCTCAGGACGCGAGAGGCGGCGGAGACCACGCTGCTGCCCCCGGATCGGTTTCCCGTTTTTCTGGAATCCCCACTGGGTTCGGCGCATGTGGTTGTGAGCGGATTACTGGAGGAGGCGCTCGTGGCGTTGGGGCAAACTCAGGTGCCAAACCTGCAAACCCTCTCCGACGGCCGCCGAATTCTCCAATTGAAGGAGGAAGAACGAGGCGCCGTCTTGCTCGCGCTGTGCGAACGACACTGGCACGCCGAGCAGCGATGCGAAGTCGGGGCAAATCCCGTCCCGTCCCGCGAACAGCAACAGGCCCTGTTTCTGACTGGCCCTTTTATCCGCCAATTGCTCTTGTCTGAGTTTTCTCTCCCCCGTCCGGGAGTATTTGATTTGCTACTGTATCTTTCCCAGCGCCCTTCCTCGGAACTCCACGAAGTTCGGGATGTTTTGGAGGAACTGACGGAGCAAACGGAGACCTTCCAAAACCATTCCGAACTGACGGAAGGAGAATCGTACGTCCTGACACTCCTCGATACGGATCGGTCTCCAGATAGGAAGAGTTTGCGTGAAGGACGTCCTAGCAAGACGGAGAATCCCCCATCGGCTGCGATCGGCCGACCACTTCTCACCCCTGGAGAGGTCTGGGCGGATGCCGTTAATCATGACATGACCGCCCTCCCCTCAGATGTCGAAGTGATTTGGCGGGATCTCTTCACACATCTGGGAATGGCTCACTCGTCGAGGCCGTCCAAGAAATGGCTGAAAACAGCGCAGCAGCATCTGGATCAAATCGGCGGAAGCGCGGCGTTAGAGTCCATCATCGAGTGGCTTGCCCTCGCCTCGGAGAGCCGATTGCCCACCAAGATGGGGCGTTCCCCGACGCCGTATTTTTCGGCGTCATCCCCGTCAGCCGATGACAACTCTGACACCTTGCGCGGGTTGCTCTGGCTGGTGCCGTTGCTTCCCGATGATCCGCAGGTCGCGCGTCGACTCACGGCGATCGCCTTGTCTTCTTACAAGAAGTTGCCCGGGATCGGTCCGCGTGCTCCCAAGATCGGCAATGCGGCGGTTTATTCTCTGTCGCAAATGGGGACGACCGACGCCGTGGGCCAGCTGGCCGTGCTCAAGACTCGAGTCAAATTGGCCTCCGCTCAGAAGGAGATTGAAAAAGCCTTTCGCGCGGCGGCCGAGGCGTTGAATCTTCCTCGGGAAGAGATCGAGGAGATCGGGGTTCCAACATTCGATCTCGACGAAGGCGGAACACTCACCGAGCAGTTCGAAGATTACACCGCGACGATCCAAATCTCGGGAACGTCGGCTGAGTTGACGTGGACGAATTCGCAGGGGAAGCCGCTGAAGTCCATTCCCGCGAAAGTCCGCAATGAACACAAAGACGATCTCAAAGACCTCAAGCAAACGTCGAAGGATCTTCAAAGCCAACTCCTCGCCCAGCGAGACCGGCTCGACTCCTTAATCTTGAGCCAGCAGACGTGGTCGTATCAAGTTTGGAAGGAACGATATCTCGACCACCCGGTGGTGGGGGCGATCGCCCGTCGGCTGATCTGGAATGTCGACGGCGCTCCCGCTCTGTTTCTGACCGGCACCGCCGAAGAGAGGGCTGGCAACGCCGTTTCGCATGGCCAGACCGCCGACGTCTCGCTGTGGCATCCGGTGGGGAAACCGATCGACGAAGTCCTCGCGTGGCGTGGCCGATTGGAAGAGGTGGGCATTACTCAGCCCTTCAAGCAGGCTCATCGGGAAGTCTATCTACTCACCGAAGCAGAACGGCGGACCGAAACGTATTCGAACCGCTTCGCGGCGCATGTTCTCAGGCAGCATCAATTCCATGCGTTATGCGCTGCTCGGGGATGGAAGAACAAACTACGATTGATGGTCGACGACGTGTTCCCTCCGGCCATGAAAGAATTGCCAAAATGGGGACTCCGTGCAGAGTTTTGGATTGAAAGCGTCGGAGATGAATTTGGACGGGACACCAATGACGCGGGCGTCTATCTCCACGTGGCGACCGATCAGGTCCGTTTTCATCCTTTGGGCGATGATCCGAACCTTGCCCACGCCTGGGGAGGCGGATACCACGCTGCCCGGCGAAGAAGAACAGAGGAGGCACCGCATCTGGGGATCCCGCTGGAGGAGATTCCCCCGTTGGTCTTCTCGGAGATTATGCGGGACGTGGACCTGTTTGTGGGGGTGGCGTCCGTCGGCAATGATCCGACCTGGCAAGACGGCGGCCCCGAGGGAAGATTCCGGGACTATTGGCAGACCTATTCCTTTGGAGAACTGAGTGGGACGGCCAAGACGAGAAAGCAGGTTCTCGAAAAGCTTGTTCCTCGACTGAAAATTGCCAGCCGGTGCCGACTAAGTGACAGGTTTCTCGTTGTCCAAGGGGACCTGCGAACCTATAAGATTCATCTCGGTTCGGGAAACATCTTGATGGAACCGAACGACCAATACCTTTGTATTGTTCCCAACTCGCGGCAGCGATCCAAAGACCAGGGATTGTTTCTCCCGTTCGAGGGGGACAACATGCTCTCAATCATCCTCAGCAAGGCACTGCTACTGGCGGAGGACCACAAGATCAAGGACCCCACGATCGTCAGGCAGATTGAGCAAGCATAGCAAAACAGGTTTTACCGAGTTGCTTTGGTTCAGGTATCCTCA
>JAGQQQ010000676.1 GCA_020426125.1 Planctomycetaceae bacterium | reverse complement strand
AGGGAGTGCCGTTCTCGTCCGTAATGAACCAGACCGCGCCTGGCCGGGTCTGCTGGTGGACTCGTTCGCCAGCCGGAATTGTGGCGTATTGTTTGCGTTCGCCATCCCGAGTCATCCAATGAAGTTGAACTGGCTGCGAATGGCGATTGACGAAGACCACATCGAACGGGCTTCCATCGGGACGGGAGGGAGGTGCCGTTTTTCCGGACGCCGGGTGCCAGTCCAGCACGGTCAATGACTCGTCCGAGGGAGGAACTTTGGCGGCAAAATTTGTTGGTGAGAGATTCCGAAACTCCTCAAGAATCTTTCCGTGATTGGAATCGTTCGCGAGGTTCTCCCATTCATATCGGTCTGCGTCAATGTCGTACAGTTCCTCATCACCATCGGCGTAGTGAATGTACCGCCAGCGTTTCCCGCTGACTCCAAATGATCCCGGTTGGTTGAGATGCGTCACCGAGACGTGCGGCCAGTCCGTATCTGGCTGTTTCAGCAAAGGAACGAGGCTGGGACCATCGTGGTGCGGCTCCGCCGGGAGTCCGGCCAAGTCCAACAGCGAGGGGAACAGACTCAAGAGGTTGACCGGTTCGGAGCAAGTCACGCCCGTTTTCGTTCCCGCAGGCAGCCCAGGTGTGTTCTCGGGGACGCGAATGATTAAAGGCACGCGAGTGCACACACGCCAGGCCGTGTACTTCTGCCAGTGCTGTTTCTCCCCGAGGTGCCAGCCATGGTCACTCCAGAGCACCACGATCGTGTTGTCTCGATGGGGACCGTCTTCCAGAGTGTCGAGGACGCGTCCAACCATGGTGTCAGCGAATAGGATCGATGCCAAATAACCCTGGATCGCGGGGCGCCACTGCTCGTGAGAGCGGATGTGCGCGAAATACCGATTCGGCCCCAAACGTTGGCCTGCCTCGGGAAGGTCGCTGAGATCGTCTTCCAAATACCCTGGCGGAAGCTGAATGTCTTCCAAAGGAAACTCGTCAAAGTATTTTTGAGGGACAAACCACGGTTCATGGGGCCGATAAATCCCGCAAGCGAGGAAGAATGGCTGGTCATGCTTCCGTGTGAGTTGTTGGGAAATCCACTGCGTGACGAGCCAGTCTCCGCCGTACTCTTCCTCGGTGGCATCGAGTCCTCCCCAGTCGGTCTCCACATATTGCCAGGGGCCTCCTCGTGGCAAGCTGACCGGGCGTTTCTCGGGATAGAGCGTGCGGGGAAATGGGTTCTCCTGCGATTTCTCCGGGAAGTATTCGTCCCAGGAATTGGCATCAATGAAGTAGTGCAGAATCTTTCCGGAACCGGCGGACCAGTAGCCGTGTTTATGAAGGCATTTTGGCAGCAACTCCGTGTCGGGAAGAACTTCGCGCATGTTTTGTCGATTGTCGTACAAGCCGGAACGATGGGGAGAAATTCCCGTCATAATGGCCGTTCGAGACGGGTTGCATGCCGGCGCGGGACAGTGGGCATTCGTAAACAACATCCCTGAAGCGGCCAGCCGATCGATGTTCGGAGTCCGAGCCTGAGGATGCCCGCCGAGACAGCCGACCCAATCATTCAGATCGTCGACGGCAATAAACAGAATATTCGGCCGCTGGTCCTCACCCGATGTTCGTGCAAGGGGACAAAGGGTCGGGATCAGCAGAAGCGTCCCCCAAAATGCATGAATTCGCATCGCTCGACCTTCTCATGGCGATTGTCAACAATCAACTCCCGACTGGCGAACCCTCGAAAATCTTCGGGCGGGGACCAGTCAAAGTCTCAAGTGTAGGAACATTTCCCAACCATCGCCGCTCTTCCACACGCAAGTCCCCTCCAGGAATGCCAGAACTTCCCGACATTGTTGTCTACTTGGACGCACTCGAAGAGAGGATTGCGGGAACGGAGTTGGAGTCGGTTTCGATTGCCAGCCCCTTCCTCCTGCGGACATTCGATCCACCACTGGAAGCGACATTCGGACGGTCGGTGACCGAATTGAAAAGGCTCGGGAAACGAATCGCCATCGGTCTCGATGGGGAACTCTGGCTGGTGCTGCATTTGATGATCGCGGGGCGATTGAATTGGAAACCAACCGGAGCCAAACTTTCCGGGAAAGTGGGGCAGGCTCTGTTTCGGTTCTCCACCGGCTCGCTCATCTTGACGGAGGCCGGTTCGAAGAAGCGGGCGTCTTTGTCTGTCGTCAGATCGGAAGACTTGCTTGACCATGATCCTGGGGGAATCGATGTTTTGGTGTGTTCCGTCGAAGAGTTTCGAGAAGCTCTGACGCTGACCAATCGAACGCTGAAACGTCAGTTAACCAACCCTCGGCTGTTCAGCGGCATCGGCAACGCCTTCTCGGATGAAATTCTCCATCGAGCGAGACTGAGCCCGATTTCCCAGACACAAAAACTGAGCGATGACGAAGTTCACAGCCTGTTCGCAGCGACGCGAGACGTCCTGCAGGAATGGATCACCCGTTTGCAAAATCAACGGAAAGCCAACTTCCCCGGCAGGGTGACCGCTTTCCGGCCCGAGATGGCCGTTCACGGCAAATACGGGCAGCCCTGTCCCGTATGCGGGAAGCCCGTCCAAAGAATCGTCTACGCGGAAAATGAGACGAATTACTGTGCCCAGTGTCAAACTGGAGGGCGGGTCCTGGCGGATCGCTCTCTGTCCCGGCTGCTCAAACAAGATTGGCCCCGTCGCATTGAAGATTGGGAAGAGGCCGACTAGCAGCGATCGACGTCCCAAAACTTAATGATTTTCGATTGTTCTCCGTCCACACTCCTCTGCCTCTGCACTATGCTGCGGCGATCAAATTTCTGAGTCATCCAAGCCCTGAGTCCCCATGTCGACGCTGATGCCCCAACGGATCCATAAGAAGGCCCTGATCACCGGGATCACGGGGCAGGATGGTTCTTACCTCGCGGAGTTCCTCTTAAGGAAGGGGTACGACGTCTATGGAATGGTCCGTCGCAGTTCCTCCGACAACACGGGGCGGCTCGACCATCTTCGGAAAGTCTTTCAAGAGCAGGATGCCCGTTTGCATCTTGTGTTTGGCGACCTGACCGACACGTCATCGATCAATCACGTCGTCAGTTCGGTTCGCCCCGACGAGATCTACAACCTCGCGGCGCAATCGCACGTGAAGGTCTCCTTCGACATGCCCGAGTACACGGGCGACGTCACGGGACTCGGTGTGGTGCGTCTCCTCGAAGCGGTACGCGAGTTGAAACTGGACGCCCGTTTCTATCAGGCTTCGTCGTCGGAGTTGTTTGGCAAAGTTCAAGAGGTCCCGCAGAAGGAGACGACGCCGTTTTACCCCCGAAGTCCCTATGCCGCCGCGAAAGCTTACGCCTATCACATCGTTCGCAATTACCGCGAAGCCTACGGGATGTTCGCCGTGAACGG
>JAGQQQ010000675.1 GCA_020426125.1 Planctomycetaceae bacterium | reverse complement strand
CTCAGGAGATGCTCAAGGACAAGATTGATCAGGTCCTGAAGACGTTGACCTACCGTGAACGGGAGATCATCAAACTCCGCTACGGCCTCGGCGACGGCTACACCTACACTCTCGAAGAAGTTGGCCGGATCTTCCAGGTCACGCGAGAACGGGTCCGTCAGATCGAAGCGAAAGCCGTGCGGAAGTTGCAGCATCCGGCCCGGTCGAAGCAGTTGCAGGGATTCCTGGACCGACTCTCCCTGGGTGTGGAGTTGAGTGCCAACTAACTCAACCGAATTCTGAGAACGTGTCGTTTAGCCCCGGGTGAATCACTCGGGGCTAAACTGTTTTCTAAACGCGGCCTTGTGGCCGCAACCAAAATGGAGATCTCATCGAGGCCGCGAGAGACCGGGGGGGAGGAGTCAGGGAGATGGGAAGTCCAGAATTGTCACACCGCGTTTCCCCAACGCCTAGTTCCTAATTCCTTCGCCGCTAACATGAACCGCTCGCATCGCGAAACAGGCGCGCACTCCGCAGTGCCCCCACAGAGTCAGACGCTATTGTAGCTTCGCTGCGATTGCGTCGACGTCATAGACGCATCCGGCCCATGTTCCGCCGCCGAGTTGCTGAAGGAGAGCCCACATTCTTGTGTCGGCCGGCAAATCGGGATCGGCCAGAAGCGGGACCGATGGCTCTCGCTTGGCGAGAATTGCCGCCCCCTCCTCCGCTGAGATGGGCTCGTGCTCTGTTCCTACAAAGTTGATCGTCCCGGTGAGGTTGTTGCGATCGATGACAATCTCGATCAGGTCGCCATCTTTCAGTTTCCCGATCGGTCCCCCCGCGAGAGCTTCCGGACCCACGTGCCCGATGCAGGCTCCCGTGGAAACCCCGGAAAATCGGGCATCCGTAATCACGGCCACTTCCTTACCCCAGGGAAGGAACTTCAGAGCGGAAGTAATCTGATAGGTTTCTTCCATCCCCGATCCGAGCGGACCGCGACACATGAGGATCAAGACATCTCCGGCTTCCACTTTCCGGTTGCCGCGCCCTTTGACCGCTTGGATGGCCTCACGTTCGGAATTGAAGACCTTCGCCGGTCCGCGTTTGCGGTAGACGCCGTCGCTATCCACCACGGAAGGATCAATCGCCGTGCTCTTAATCACCGATCCCTCGGGGGCGATGTTGCCGACGGGAAAGGTCACCGTGCTCGTCAATCCTCGCTGCCGGGCCTTCTCCGGCGGCATGATGACATCATCGGGCTCAATGCCATCCCGTTCGAGCAGTAACTCACGGAATCGACCGCGACGTTCGGAGGTTTCCCACTCCGCGAGGACATCCCCCAGAGGAAGTCCCGTTCCCGTGAGTGCATCGAGTTTGAGGAGATCTAAGGCGCGGAGGTGCAGCATGACCTCTGGGACCCCGCCAGCGAGGAAGGCTCGCACGGTTGGATGTCCGACAGGACCGTTTGGCAGGACATCGACGATTCTTGGAGTACGGCGATTGATCTGGTTCCAGTCCTCGACAGCGGGTCGGCGGATCCCCGCCTGAAAGGCGATCGCGGGGATGTGCAATAAGAGATTGGTGGATCCCCCAAATGCCGCGTGGACGACCATCGCATTGTGCAGCGCGTCTTCGGTGAGAATATCGGAGACGGTCTTCCCTTGGCGAATCAACTCGACCAGTGCCCGTGCCGAGCGGACGGCGATCTCCGTCCAGACCGGTTGCCCCGAAGGGGCGAGCGCCGAATGCGGCAGAGACAGGCCAAAGGCTTCAGACACGACTTGAGAGGTGGCGGCGGTGCCGAGAAACTGGCATCCTCCCCCTGGAGAACCGCACGCCTTGCAGCCCATTTCCGAGGCGGTGCGTAGATCGATTTCCCCGTGGGCGAAGCGCGCCCCGATTGTTTGAACCTTCCCCGCATCTTCTCCGGTCGTCGGCGGCAGCGTCACTCCGCCCGGAACAATCAGCCCGGGGATCTTGCGCTGAGAGGCAACCGCCATCATCGCGGCGGGAAGCCCCTTGTCGCAGGTGGCGACGCCGATGACTCCTTTGCGCGTGGGGAGCGACCGAATCAACCGTTGCATCACCACGGCAGCATCGTTCCGGTACGCCAAGCTGTCCATCATCGCGGTCGTTCCCTGGGAACGGCCGTCGCAAGGATCTGAAACGTAACCGGCAAACGGCAGACATTCGAGGCGATTCAACTCCTCGGCGGCAGCCTTCATGAGCAGACCGACTTCCCAATGGCCAGTATGAAATCCCAGAGCGATCGGGTGACCGTCTTCCGCGCGAATGCCCCCCATGGTACTCAGGATCAATACCTGATCACGGAGCAGTTCATTGGGATCCCAGCCCATCCCTGCGTTCTGCGTCATCCCGAAGAGATCGCCGCTGGGAAGGTCCATCAGCATCTGTTCATCCAGCGGCAACTCTCCAGATGGTCCAGGAGCGTGGGTTTGGATGTCGTAGATCTCCTCGTGAGAGTCTGAAAACACGGAGTTAGCTGACATGGAACTGGACCATAGTTGGGTTAGAGACATATTATGACAGGGGATCTGCTTCGGATGGACCGTTGGGCAGTTTTGAGCCAACGCGAGGAACTCCCCTGAAATTTTTGTTGCAGTCCAGCAATTCTGAGCGGAGATGGCACTCCCAGTCAAATCGATGGGCTTTCTGAACGGTCGTGTCGAGAATCGGTGACGAGACAACAGTTCGCCGACGGAACTTATACGATTCAGGGAAGCCCGAGGACAACAAGAATCCGACGTGGCGGAATCCGTGGCAACTGAGGCTTAATGCGCCGAACATCTCAGTCCACAATGCGGACAGTTCGACGACCGCCATCCCTTCAGGTGCGTCCCTGCAGATTTTCCCCGTCGGCGACATGTCGGAGAGTGCGGTTTCCTCGGAAACACGCACACCAGTGGGGGATAACCCTGAGGCGGTGTTCGCGTCTGGCCAAGCATGTGCCCGGTCGAAGGTGGCTGAAGGTCGAACCACCGGACAATGGCCGCATCCCTGCTGTGCTCACCGAGCAAAGCACAAACAACCGTGGCCAAAAGAGCCGAGAGAGTATGCCGTCATCGTTCCACCGAAAAGGTGACGGTGAACCACTCGCTCCCGAGGATCGGACACTTGCGACACAAAGGCCCGCATGCTCCCAGCGGGAGTCGAATGTCTTGAGTGATTTCTCCCTGTGATGAAAAACGGCCCGACAAAG
>JAGQQQ010000674.1 GCA_020426125.1 Planctomycetaceae bacterium | reverse complement strand
CATTTCATGACCGCCTGGCAGGTCTTCGCGATGAGCACCAAGTATGGCCAATGGATGCTTCAAAAACACGGTTGCTTCAGCATCAACCGGGAAGCGACCGACATGCAAGCGTTCAAGCAGGGAGTGGGAATTCTCCGGCAGGGAGACCATCCGCTGCTGATCTTTCCCGAGGGGGATATCTACCACTCGAATGACCGGACGATGCCGTTTCGTGAAGGGGCGGCGGCAATCGCTCTCTCCGCGATGAAAAAGGGGGACCGGCCCATTGTCGTGATCCCGGCCGCGATGAAATGTTTCTATACCGAGGATCCGACTGAACAACTGGTCGCGACCATGGGCCGCCTCGAAGAACACATCCGCTGGCGTCCCCGTCCAGATCTCCCTTTGGTGGAACGGATTTATCGCTTTGGCAACGGCTTCCTCGCTCTCAAGGAAGTCGAGTATCTTGGAGAACCCAACTCGGGACCGGTGAAGGAACGGATTCAGACTTTAGCTTTGGCCATCTTGCAACAGCTCAGAGAGAAACACGGCATCACCAATTCCGGCGAAGATGTGCATGGCCGAATTCGCCACGTGCGTGGAAATCTCATCAAGCGAGTCGACAAGCTTCTGAATGGAAAGAAGGAACGTGACCTAGCTCCAAGTGACGCCAGGGAACTCCACCGACTTCGTGAAGCCCTGCAAGACGTGTTCTTCGTGACCCAACTCTCCAGCTACCACGGAGACTACTCTTCGGAGAAACCGACTCTCGAACGCCTCGCGGAGACGATCGATAAGTTTGAAGAGGACGTCTTTGCGCTGCATTACCCCAAGGTACGTGGGACTCGGAAAGCGGTCGTTCGGTTTGGCAGTCCACTCCATCTCTCGGAACCCCGCCCCAGTGTGGGAGAACTCACCGACCAGATGGAAACCAGCGTCCAACAGCTTCTCGATAAGATGAACGCGGAACGGGATTAGATGAATCTCTTTAGAGAAAGCCGTTGTGCTTTCAACAGAAGGACGGGGCGTTATTCGGAAAAGAGGGCGGGCTGACTTGTCTTTGCGGACTTCTTCTTTCGGTTCGTTGCCTTGGCTGGTGAATTCTCTCCGAGTCGGTGAATGTGCAGGAGATCGCTCGGCAGCGCTTCCTCCGCGACCGAGATCAAATGCTCGTGGTGAGTAAAAAAGATCACCTGAGTTCGTCGGGAGAGTTCCGCCAACACACCGAGCGTCGCCCGAGAGCGGTCGTCGTCGAACGTGATCAGGACATCATCAACAATGAACGGGACGGGGCTGTGCTGATCGACCCAGTTCTCGACGCTGGCGATTCGAAGCGCGAGATAGAGTTGATCGCGGGTGCCATCGCTCATGCCCTCAACGTGTACCCGTTCATCTCCCCTGACTCCCACAAGGATCGGATCGCCTTTGTCTGTGTAGTCGGTTTGGATTCCTTGAAAGGAGTTGTTTGTCAGCGTAGCGAATAATTCGCTGGCATGTCTGAGGACCGGCCCTTGATTGCGTTCGCGATACCGTTCAATTCCGGCCGTAAGCACGGCACTCGCAACACGCAGCGCCGCACATTCGCGGACTTGCTCCTCCAGGGTCGCGACGGTGGATTCGATCTCCTCCGCTTGACGAAGTGCCGCATCGCCCCCGATTGAGAGTCGACGGAGATCACCGTCAACCGTTTCCAGCTCTTGAATCTGCAAATCGCGTTCGCCGCTCAATTCCCGGAGCCGCTCCTCCAATCGCTGAATCTCGGTTTTCAATGAGTCGGCGTTTTGTTCCTCGACTGAGGCGAGAAACTCCTCAAGTGTCTCTCCCCCCGCCAGGGGAGCCAGCGATTCCCGAAGAAACTCCTGCTTCTCCATCAATTGACGCTTACGCGAGGAGTCCGCTTCCACCTGACTCAATGACTCCATCGGGACGCCTCCCGCCTCCTGGCACAACAACTCCGATTGTGTTTGAGCCTCGTGATGCTTCTGCTCAGCCTTTTTGACGTCGCTTTTCAGTTTGGCCTGCTGCTGTTCCAGCGTCGCCCGCTGGCTGGCAGCCTGATCATTTTGGTGTCGCTTTCGAGACAACTCCCGGACGAAGTCCTCGGGGGACGTGGCTCCCAGGGACAGGGAGAGCCGGTTGGCCAATGCGACGGTCCGCGTGCGAAACTCCTCCGCGTCGCGATCGATTCCCGCGAGCCGCTCTTGCAGGCTTTCTACAGACTGCCGCGTCGAGAGCAATTGGCCAATCGTGTCCAACACCGACGTTGCTTCGGCCGTTTTTGTATCCGCCTTCAAGCCGAGCTTCTCCATTTGCTCAGCCCACTCCGCTCGCCAGGTTTTCAGTTCCTCGTTGGCCTGATTCAGCCGCTTTTCGGTGAGTTGCAGGCGCGATTCGAAATCCGCCTTTCGTTGTCGTTGTTGTTTGCGTTCCCCGTCGAGCTGCATTGACTCCTGTACGAAGGAGAGACACTGCTCCAACAAATGATCGAGCGATGATGGCGGATTGGACAACGTCATGGAGGACTCGGCTGCGGCATTCAACAACAATTGCTCGGCGTCTCTGCGAGCGTCTGCGAGTCGGCGATGCCGCTCCGTCCCCAAGTCATGTTCGCCAATTAAGGTGACCAACTTCTGCTGATCGCGAAGCCACGCTCTCATTTCCGACGGAGTTCTTCGGCCTTCAGTGAGAAACGGCCACTCCGCATGCCAGTCCTTTTCAATGACGGCCCGATCCTGGTCCCACTCACTCAAGCGGGACTCCATTTGTTGGATCTCCTGATCGCAACGATCGCGCTGAGTCTGAATCTGTGCCGCCTCGGCCACCCGTCCGGCCTCGCGACGGAGTCGATCAGCCAGCTCATCGGTACGGGTCAGGAGTTGCTCAAACGTGTTTGCCAAAGAGATCGCCGAGGGGAAATGATCGAGCCATCGCTGAACGGACTGCTCTTCAGGAACGGTGCCTTCCAGTTGAATTTGAATAAGCTCCCATCCCTGGCGCCGCAAGTGTCGTAGTCGCGCGAGTTCCTCTTCCGAGGGGATCGACTCCCCGCGTTCGAGTTGGGCGAGTGCGTCGTCGAGAGACTGTCGATCACGACAGAGTTTTTCGACCGCTGCTGCAGCCTGGTCCCGTTTCCCCTGAATCTCGCGAAAGCGATCTTCGAAGCGATCAATTGTTTCTTCGTTGGGTACAGCGAGCCTCACCAACTCTTTAGCGGAGCCATCCCACCAGCGGAGCGCGGCCAACTGCTGATCCAACTGAATTTCCAGCCGCGCCAGTTCATCGGTGGCTTGTTGAATCTGCTGATCAAGCGAGCCGAGTTTTTGAACCCGAGGGATCGCGGATTGCAACGGCCGAACGTCGATCGATTCTCCGACGGCTTCCTGTTCGGCGGTGACCCGATTTAAGTCGACCTGCAATTGCTCCCGCTCCTCCTCGGACTGTTTCACACGTCCGAGCAGAGAGCTGAATTCACTGGCCAATTCCTGGATGCGGATCCGTCGGTCCCGGGGGAGATGGAGTGCGTCCAGGTTTTCAATGCTCTCGGGGCGGCCCAACTCGCGAAGATGATGGCTCTGCTCCTGTCGCCGCTCCCGCAACTCGACCTCACGTTCGCGGCGGTCCTTCATCGCCTTCAGATGGCTGCCGCGTAGATCCATCAGTTGGTCGATTTCCTCGGCACATTCCAAAAGGGATTCATCCACGTCAAATTTCAGGATCTCTTGATCAAGCGATGCGAGATCGGCTGTTATCCGGGCGACCAACGCTTCGGTCTGTGCGAGTCGGTTCTGACAGTCGCTTCGTCGCCTGGAAAAGTCTTCGCTCAGAATCAGTGTTTCGCTGTACTTTTCCGCCTCGGCCTGAGTGGAGCGCCACTCGGAAACCTGTGGAAGCGCATCATGAAGTCGTTGGAGGCGGTTGCACTCCGTTTGTCGACAAGTCTGCTCGGCCTCAACCTCTCGCTTCTTCGCCTGCGCGGCGATCTTGCGCTGCGACAGTTCGTTCCATCGATCAACGGAAACTGACACCTCTTTGAGCTGATCCCGTTTCTCTTGGAGCGTTTTCAACAACTGGACAATTTCGCCGGATCGGCCGCTTGATGTCAGAAACGCCTCAGCGGCGCTTTGCAGACGCTGCTGCCTCTCCCGAAGATGAATCACGCCGCCGGCGGAAAACAGAAGTTGGCCGACGTGTCCTTCCCCCTTTGCAATCGATTCTCCCCCAGCCCGCAGTCCAGGGTGGTCGATCCCAAACATGGATCGAAACAGGTCCTCCGACACAGCTGGCATCAAGGCGGTGAGCTTCGACTCATCAATCGGATCCTGATCCGAGCCGTCGCGAAGGGTCTGCTTCTGGCCTTTTCGACGGACTCCCGTCATCACGCCTCCCTCCGCCGATTCCAGTGTCGCCCCAATCCGGAGACTCGAATAGGGGTGGAGGAATCCATCGCTCGTCCGGGGGGGGAATCCGAACAGAAAGTTGTGAATGGCCCGCAGCGCGGAACTTTTGCCGGCTTCGTTGGGGCCGTAGATAATGTGCAAGCCTTGCTGACTTTCGCCGA
Organism: Planctomycetaceae bacterium; assembly: GCA_020426125.1. Classification (GTDB taxonomy): domain Bacteria; phylum Planctomycetota; class Planctomycetia; order Planctomycetales; family Planctomycetaceae; genus HKST-UBA70. The sequence goes on along the minus strand of JAGQQQ010000674.1, from coordinate 7,022 downwards.
AATCGATTTCGGTTCCCGTAAACGGACCGAACGCCAACAGGGAGAGTTTGCGGAACTTCATCGGCCCGTCCTTTCCGTCAATTCGCCTGTAAGAATCGCCTCCGCGTCTGCCAGGACTTCGTTCAACCAAGTTTCCGAATCGACCTGCAACTGTTTTCGCAGGTCGGCGGAAAGTTTGCGGGTCAAATTCGTCAGGTCATTTGTGATAGCCTTCGGAACTTCCTGGTCGGAATCCCGAAACCGCAGTTCCTTCATAATCTCCATGACCACTTCTATGGGCCCGTCCGCTTCTTCGGGAAGGGAGTCCTCGTTGACCGGCGGTCGGGTCGTGAACCGGACCTTCTCGATCCAAAGGCGTTCCCCCGCGAGGTCGTTGGCGGCGTCGCGGGTGACCTGGCGCCAATGTTCCCGGTCAGCCATTAACTCGGGATGGAAATTGGATTCCCCCGTCCATTCCACACGAGCGGCAACAGGCCGACCCGCCGAACGGTCTAAAACGTTCGCCAACTCGTCCGAGAGTCGAGACCGAACATCCTTGACTTCGGTGACCCCGCTCAGGTTGACGTGACAGAGTTCCCATCGCATGACATCCAGACACCGAAACTCCACAAGAGGGTTGTTCTGCTGATCGACGGTCACCAACATGGCCCCTTTCTCCCCAGTCTCCCGGATGTGGCGCCCCTGCAAGTTTCCGGGGAAGATGATCGGCGGAGACTCATTCAAAATTTCCCGGGTGTGGACATGACCCAATGCCCAGTAATCGTAACCGGATGTTTTGAGTCCTTCGATCGTACAAGGGGCGTAGTTTTCATGCCCTTCGCGCCCGGTGGCACTGGTATGCAGCATTCCAATATTGAATCGTCCTGGCACCGGAGCCGGATACTTGAGCGACAAATCTTCCGATACCGCCTGAGTCGCGTAGCTTTGTCCGTGGATCGCCACATTCCAATCTGGGAGGAGGACCGTCTCCGGTTGCCGATGGCCGAGCAAACGCACATTCTCAGGAAGCGGCAGTGACTTTGTCAGCTTGTTCGCGGCATCGTGGTTTCCCGCAATTAGATAGACGGGGATCTTCTGCTCGCGGAGTTTCCGCATCTGCTGATTGAAAAAGTGGCCGGTGCTGTAGTCCTGCCAGTCACCGTCGTACACATCGCCAGCGATCAGGACAAATGCCACCTCCTCCTCAATCGCCAGTTGAATGAGGTTTTCCAAAGCCCGTCGGGTCGCCCCGCGAATGAATTGAACGGGAGCCCCCTCGTACTGCTCCAAACCCCGCAACGGACTATCAAGATGAATGTCTGCCGCATGCAGAAACTTGAACAACGGGCCACTCCTTCCAAAATCTCGAGACTCGTCAACTGAACATGCGTATGGTGTCATCTCCTCGGCGGAGATTCAACTGTCTCAAGCCGGGAAATTGCCAAGTCCGATTCATCCATGGTCATTGAAATGGCAGATTTTGACGGAAATGGGGCCGCGTTCCACCTCTTGGAGAAAATCCGCCTTGACCAGTTTTTGGGAGTCGGGGTACGGTCCCGAACCTTCCTTTCCGGGGGGAGAGCGTTCGCTCTTTGTACACCCCCGAATTGTCCTCATTGTCCTTCCCAAAACAGTCGGTATCCACGATGCAGCTCCCTCGGGAACTTGGTCTGGGTGAATGGATTCGCCCTGAGGCCGTGGTGTCTCGCCAACTGCCAGTTGTGGCCCTGTGCGCAGCACTTGCCATGATGTCGGTCGGCTGTGCGGGGTCACGAATCTACAAAGTCGCGGACCTGCCCACGGAATTCAAGGCCCGTCCCACGTCCAACATTCGCACCGTCGGGCTGACCAAGCTTGCAATCGATCCCAAGCCGATCGATGAAGTGGGGCCGGGTGATGTCATTGACGTGAGCATCGCCGCAGGACTCTCGGACGACGAGACCGCGAATTTCGCGACCCGGATCAACGAAGACGGCTTCGCGCTGCTGCCCCATATCGATCCCATCAACCTTGGCGGTCTGACGCTCGAAGAATGTGAATCGGCCATCAAGATCTCTTACATGAGGGCCAAAGTCTTTCGCGAGCCACATATCGCGGTCACAATGAAGCAGCGGAAGACCGTCCAGATTCAGGTCGTCGGGGCCGTTGAAAACGAAGGCTCCTATGTTCTCTCTGCCGGGTCCGCCGGGCTGTTGAATGCCATTTCCGCAGCGGGTGGATTCAGCAAAGACGCGGGGACAGTTGTCGAAATTCGATATCCCAATCGCACACGAATGGACTCCTCGCAGGGACTCGTCGCTCAAGCTGGCGGATCGGCTCAAGGAATGCCACATATCGCTTCCGGGGGCCATTCGTCTCATTCGTTAGTGGGACACCGAGTCCCGGTTCAGACAGCACCGGCCCGGACGGTCAAATTCGACCTCGCCTCAATGGGCGCCGACCAATCCAGCAGTCTCGCCATCACCGATGGGGCCGTCGTCATGGTCGAACGTCGCGATCCGTTACCGCTTCAGGTGCGGGGACTGGTCCACAAACCTGATATTTATGAATTCCCCGTGGGCAAGGATGTCCGCATGCTGGATGCGATTGCCATGGCAGGCGGCGAAAGCAATCTTGTCGCCAATAAGGTCTACGTCATTCGCCGCCGCCCCGGACAAAAAGATCCCACCGTCATTCAGGTCAGCATGAAGGAAGCTCGCGTCGACGGCGGTGAGGAAAACCTCTTGCTGGAGCCGGGTGACATCGTGTCCGTCGAACAAACCCCCGCCACCACATTGATGGAAATTGTCCGGCTCGTCGGGTTCGGATTCACTGGGCGTGCGTTCTGATCGAATCCTTTGCCCCACCGATCATCGCTGGGCGAATTTTTGATACCTCTGGTAAGCGGTGTCCCAGGCTTTCGTGTTCTGTGGTTCGAAGGTTTCGAGATCGCTGCTGGCTTTGACGATGGAGCGAATCTCCGCGAGTGAACCGATGGCCCCGGCCGCACGTGCCTGGATCAGGACATTGCCGAGAGCCGTCGCTTCAATCGGACCAGCAACGACGGGGACTCCGCAGGCGTCCGCCGTGAATTGGTTGAGTAGGGCATTCTGACATCCGCCCCCGACAATGTGAATCACTTCAACCTTTTCCCCGGTGAGCTTCTCAATGCCGCGCAGGACGTCCCGGTATTTCATGGCCAAGCTTTCCAGAGCACAACGGACGAGTTGGCCTTCCGTGTCCGGGATCGGTTCGCCCACCTTTTGGCAGAAGTCCCGAATCGCGGTGACCATGTCTTCCGGACTGAGAAAGGAATCGTCATTCGGGTGAACAAGCGAACGAAATGGTTCCGCTTGTGTGGCCAGATGGGTCAACTGCGTGTAGTCAAAATCATTGCCCGTCTTTTCAAAGCTGCGCCGGCACTCCTGAACGAGCCAGAGCCCCATCACGTTTTTCAGTAGCCGGTAGGTCCCGTCGATTCCTCCCTCATTCGTCACATTCTGCCGCAAGGCTTCCTCAGTGACGATTGCTTGCTGGATTTCCACGCCAATCAGAGACCACGTTCCGGAACTGATGTAGGCCCAATTCGCTTTTCCCGTGTGATCGGTGGGAACGGCCGCGACGGCCGACCCGGTATCGTGGGTCGCCGGCGCGACAACGTCGATGCGTCCCAGACCGGTAGCGTGGCAGACATCAGACCGCAACTTTCCGAGATTCGTGCCCGGATCGACCACGTCGGGAAGCATACTCGTCGGGACTCCGAATTTGCGGAGCATGTCAGTCGCCCAGGTCCGCTTCCTCGCGTCGAGAAACTGTGTGGTGGTCGCATTGGTAAATTCCACCACTTTGCTTCCGCACAGGAGCCAATGGAAGAAGTCCGGAATCATCAAAAACTTGTCGGCGATGGCAAGGAACTCCGGATCCTTCAGCTGCATCGACAAGACCTGATACAGCGAGTTGATCGGCATGAACTGCAGACCGGTGGTCGCGTAGATTTCTTTTCGAGGAACCACGGAGAAGGCATGCTCCATCACGCCATCGGTCCGGGAGTCCCGGTAGTTGTAAGGAAGTCCGAGCATCTCTCCTTTTCCCGAGAGGAGCACGTAGTCGACTCCCCAGGTATCCACGCCAACGGAGACAATGCGGTCCTCGTATTTCTGGTGGGCCTTGCGGAGGCCGTCCTGAATTTCCTTCCACAGACCGATCAGGTGCCAGCGTCTGGTGCCCGCCACATTGACGGGGCCATTCGGAAACCGGTGCACTTCTTCCAGTTGGACCCGTTTGCCGTCGAACAGGCCGCCAATCACGCGGCCACTTTCCGCACCAAGATCAATTGCCAGGAAGACCTGATCGGACATGCGAACACCTCGTAGCCGGAAAGGTTGAGAAGGAGGAAAAAGCAATAGGGGAACGGCGGGAATAACAACCAAGACTTTGTTGCCGTCTGTCAGATCCTATTTTGACGGAGCTGTGACGGTCGGGGGCTGCTGATTCCACACTAATCGATAATCTTGCTGATCGGGAACTCAACGATTCCCGTCGCTCCTAGCGATTTGAGATGAGGAATGATCGTCCGCACAATCGCTTCATCAATGATGGTGTTCACCGCCACCCAATCGGGATCTGACAATGAGGCGACCGTTGGATCCTTGAGGGCGGGGAGTTCATCGAGAATCGTCGGCAAATCGGCCCGACGGACGTTCATCATCAAGCCGACCTTCCCTTCCGCTGCAAGGCAGGACTGCAACATCAAGGAAATGTTCTCAAGCTTGCTCCGTTTCCAGTCATCCTTCCACGCGTTCTGGTTGGAGATCATCCGGGTGGTGCTTTGAATGACTTCGTCGACGATCCGGAGGTTGTTCGCCCGCAGGGACGACCCGGTTTCGGTCACCTCGACGATCGCATCCGCGAGTTTCGGAGGTTTCACCTCGGTCGCTCCCCATGAGAATTCGACCTCGGCCGTGACGCCGTGTTGCGAGAGATAATTCTTCGTGAGACCGACCGCTTCCGTGGCAATCCGTTTGCCTTCGAGGTCTTTGACCGTCTTGACCGGAGAGTCTTCCGGCACACAAAGCACCCAGCGAACAGGACGTCGGCTCACTTTGGAGAAGACCAGTTCACAAACTTCATGAACATCGGCCTGAGTTTCCATCACCCAGTCGTATCCGGTGATTCCGGCATCAAGGATACCGTCTTCGACATATCGGGCCATCTCTTGAGCGCGGATGAGAAGGCAATCGATTTCGTCGTCATCAATGTTTGGGTAGTATGACCGCGAGGAGAAGGTGATTCGGTAACCCGCTTTCCGAAACAGTTCGGCAGTCGCTTCCTGGAGACTGCCAGCAGGAATTCCGAGTTTCAAAATGCGCTCCGCCATGGATCGGCCTCGATTGGGAATCAACGATTGAGAAGGAAAGATGAGGTGCGACGGGCACCGTTAGCCTGAATTCTGCCGCTCACTTCTTACCGTAGACCGCGTCTGGATCGAAGACTCGATCCCCCTCCACGGACACGTCGCCGGTGCTCGGATCGATCCGCCGAAAGAAGCAGCTTTTGTAGCCTTCGTGGCACGCCGCCCCGCCGATCTGATTGACCTTGACGAGCAACGTATCCGCGTCGCAGTCGAAGTAGATGGCTTTCAGCTCCTGCACGTTTCCGCTCTCTTCGCCTTTCCGCCAAAGTCGCCGCCGACTTCGGCTGTAGTAGCAGATTCGTTGTGTCTGAAGCGTCTCCCGGTACGCCTCCTCATTCATATAGGCAAGCATCAATACATCACCAGTCACATCGTCCTGGGCGATGACGGGAATCAGTTCAGATTTTGTAAAGTCTGGTCCGTTCACGAATTGTGTCTCTGAATTACAACGAATAGAGGGCCAGTCGAGCCGATTCTTCACACGGCAGGCAATGGGTTCCCATGAATGAAACGTTTTGGACACTCAGACTTTAGCAAGTCCGTTCGCCGGTCTCCACCGGCGGTGAAATCTCGTCAACAAAAGTCACGTCATCGATCCGGGGTTGATGACAATCGCCGCTTCGACGCAAGGCATGTGCGGGATCGGTTGAGAAACCGATCTTGTGTCGGTCGGAACCCCAGTCGTTCCCCCAAGAGAAAATGCGACCGTTCGGGGTGTCCAGACGCGGATTCGATAGGGTTCGTCACAGGCGATGCCACAACAACGCTCGACGTCAAATCCGAAGCTTCCCATGGTGTCGGTGACGCAGGCCCAATATCCACCAGACTGGTCGTCTTCCTCGCGACAAAGTTCGTCAAAACCACTTGCGAATGGAACGCCACAACGATTGGCGGGACTTCGACTTGCCGGCGTTGAGAAAAGAGAGAAGATCCGCGTGAAGTTGATCAGCGTTTTGATACCGCTTTTGCGGGTCCACTGCCATGGCCTTCAAGATAATGGTCTCCAGGGATACAGGAATCTCGGGATTGACGGATCGTGGTCGCGGTGGTTTGCCCTCTCGAATCGTGGCAATCAGTTTCTCTTTGGTCTCACCGACGAATGGAGGCCGAAGCGTTGCGAGTTCGTAGAGCGTCACCCCAAAAGCATACAAATCGGTCCGGACATCACTGATTCCGGCAAACTGTTCGGGAGCCATATATCGGATCGTCCCCGCCAGCGATTCGGTGTTCGCTTCCATGGCCTGGTCGCGGGCCATCGCCAGGCCGAAGTCAGCGATCCAGGTCTTCCCTTTGATGTCGATCAGCAGGTTGGCCGGTTTGATATCGCGATGCAGAGTCCCCTGTTTGTGGGCGTAGCGAATCGCGGATGTGACCTGGGCGGCGATCTTCCCGAGTTGCTGCCAGGAGTCTCGTCGAAGAATCCGCCCTTGATTTGTGGGGGACGACTGTCGGGACTCACCGGGAGGGTGAAACTCCGCAATCAAATTTTCAATAGAAACAGCCATTTCCCCCGCGGCCCATCGGTCAATCAGGCGGTCGAGCCCGACTCCCTCGATGATCTGCATCACATAGTAGAATCGCTGCTGGTCCTCGCCAAAGCTGAAGACGGGAACGATGTGCGAATGTTGAAGCCCAGCGGCAATCCGAGCTT
>JAGQQQ010000673.1 GCA_020426125.1 Planctomycetaceae bacterium | reverse complement strand
GGATGACAGGGATTGGACGGATTTGCGCTGATCCAATCCGCAATGATCCGCCCAATCCGCGTCATCCGCGTTCTATTTTCCTTCCTCGGAAGTTCGACGAATGGCCACACCCCATCCCTATCGAAACGGCTTCAGCGTGCTCCCGAATCTTCGTCGAATCGGGGTGGACGAGGTCTTTCAGACAACCGCCGACGAGTTGCCGAAGTTCCGAAAACTCAAGCAGGAGGCGATGCCGCTTCAGCAGTGGCATGTCGAACAGGATTGTTCCGAAGAGATTGTCGCAGCCGTTCGAGAGTTTTTTCTGGAGCATTCCCCCCATCCGCTGGACAGAAACGGGACGTTAACCGAGTTGTCACAGTCCGTGGCGGAGGATTTTATTGTTCATCGCCGACAGAATGAAAAAGACTGGATGGCACTCGGTTATGTCTTTCTGCCGAGTCAATGGTGGCCGGAACAGCAGATCGGAAAGTCGTTTCGTGAAGTCCACGAAGTCGTCCCGGGAATGGACCTCACGGCCAGCGAAAAGTTGGTTCACGCCATGATTCATAGCGGACCGTTCGAACGGTTCCTCTGGAGTCCCCTGTTCGAAGAGCGATTGAACTGCCATCCCCGGTTTCCGCGAGCCGAATTCGATCCGGAGAATCCTGTCCTGTTCATGAAGATCGAGCGTCAAGTTCTGGTTGGGTTTCCGAAACTGGAGGCCTCTCTGTTTATCCTTAAGCAGTCGTTGATCAGTTGTGACGAGATCGATCATTCCGCACTTTTGAAGACCATTCGGTCGATGACTCCGGAACAACTGGCGTACAAGGGACTCACAATCAGTGGTCCGAAACTCTGCGAATGGCTCGAACGACAAACCGGGGAATGGCATCAGCGGCGTCCGGAGGACATCGGCTAAACGGTGCAATTTTTCTTTCCGGCATTTTGAACTACTATCTGCAAAGTTGCTTCGCTCTCTATTTGCACACGGATCCGCACATGCTCTGGGAAGTCGAAATTCATCCAGGTTCGGGAGAAAAAGATCTGGATGGGGCTCACGTTCAACACGAAGTCCAGTTGCGGGGACTGGAGTCGATCCGGTCCGTGCGTGCGGCTCGTTCGTACTTGATCGAAGGGGAACTCAGCGACGCGGATCTCCAGAAGGCGACCCGACTGTTGGGGGATCCCGTCGCAGAGAAAACTCAGGTCCGTAAGCTGCCCGACAATTCGACGGCGACCAATGGCACACGCCTGCTAAACGTCTTGTTCAAGCCAGGGGTCACCGACAATGTCGGGATGACCGCTCGCGATGCCCTCAAGGGGATCGGCCTCCCCGCCGAGCGGGTCTCCATTTGTCGGAAATACTGGATCAATGCCGACGCTCAAGCGGAGCACGTGGACCGTCTCTCCGGTCGGATCCTCTCGAATGACGCCATCGAACGGGTGGTCGAAGGCCCGTTGACCCTGACGACGCTTTCGATCGACTCCGACTACAACTTTGAATTGCGGACAGTCCCCATTCGGGAAATGGACGACAATGCTCTGGCCCGGCTGAGCAAAGAGGGGCAACTTTATCTCAGCCTTGTGGAGATGCAGACCATCCAGCGGTATTTCCAGGAGTTGGAACGGGATCCCACGGATATCGAACTGGAGACCGTCGCACAAACCTGGAGCGAGCACTGCTCCCACAAGACACTCGCTGGCCGCATTGCTTACCGCGATGAAAACGGCGAACGCCGATTCGAAAACATGCTCAAGGAGACCGTTTTCGCAGCGACGCAAACCATCCGCAAATCCTTGGGCGATGGAGACTGGTGCGTCAGCGTGTTCAAAGACAATGCCGGGATTGTGACCTTCAGCGAAACCGAAGATGTTTGCATCAAGGTCGAGACTCACAACCATCCCTCGGCTTTGGAGCCCTATGGGGGAGCGAACACCGGCCTCGGCGGGGTGATTCGCGATCCGATGGGGACGGGACTCGGTGCCCGGCCCGTCTGCAACACGGACGTCTTCTGCTTTGCTCCCCCCGACACCCCCTATGACGCCATTCCGCCCGGAGTCCTGCACCCGAATACCGTGATGCATGGCGTCGTCTCCGGCGTCCGAGACTACGGCAACCGGATGGGAATCCCGACCGTCAATGGAGCGGTCTACTTCGACAAACGCTACCTCGGGAACCCGCTCGTGTACTGTGGGAACGTCGCGATGATTCCGCGTGGGAAAAGCGAAAAGCAGGTTCTTAACGGCGATTACATTGTCGCAGTCGGGGGGCGAACAGGACGCGACGGCATCCACGGAGCCACGTTCTCTTCCGCCGAACTCACTCATGAGAGTGAGGAACTTTCAGGCGGCGCGGTCCAGATTGGGAATCCGATCACCGAGAAAATGATCCTGGACGTGATTCTTGAAGCTCGCGACCGGGGCCTGTACCACGCGATTACCGACTGCGGGGCCGGCGGGTTCAGCAGTGCCGTCGGCGAGATGGGAGAAGAATCGGGCGCGGAGGTCTGGCTGGAGAAGGCCCCGCTCAAGTACGCCGGTCTGTCCTACACCGAAATCTGGATCAGTGAAGCCCAGGAACGGATGGTTCTCGCCGTCCCTCCGGCAACCTGGGAAGAGTTTCGTTCTCTCTGTGAATCCGAAGGAGTCGAAGCGACCGTCATCGGCGAATTCACCGACACACATCGGCTGGTGCTGAAGTACGACGGCCAGCAGGTGGGCGATCTGGCGATGAGTTTCCTGCATGATGGCCGCCCCCCCGTGGTTCGTGAAGCCACTTGGCAACCCCCGCAACAAACCGAACTGAATGGCGCAGACTTGGGGCGGATGAACTTTGGGGAGACTCTTAAGCGGATCCTCTCCTCCCTGAATGTCTGCTCAAAAGAATCGATCATCCGCCAATATGATCATGAAGTGCAGGCTGGAAGTGTGATCAAACCTCTGGTCGGGATTGCGAACGACGGCCCGTCGGACGCGGCAGTGGTGCGGCCTGATCTCACCAGCGAACGGGGACTCGTCATCTCCTGTGGGATGAACCCGAACTATGGCGATTTGGATCCCTATTGGATGGCCGCTTGCGCGATCGATGAAGCGGTGCGGAACTGCGTGGCGGTCGGAGCCGATCCGCGCAAGATTGCCATCCTGGACAACTTCTGTTGGGGGAATACCGAACGTCCCGAGACGCTCGGTTCGCTCGTGCGTGCCGCACTCGGGTGCCATGATGTCGCGATCGCGTTTGGAACTCCCTTTGTCAGTGGAAAAGACTCCCTCAACAACGAGTTCACATGGTCGCCCGATGGCGAATCGTCCGAGACGATTTCGATTCCGCCATCGCTGCTCATCACCGCTCTCGGGCAGGTGGAACGAGTCGAGTCATGCGTCACGATGGATCTCAAACAACCGGGCAATGCTCTGTTACTGGTCGGTGAAACCAAACAGGAGTTAGGAGGGAGTCACTTCAATCTCGTTCACGGATTGACCGGGGGAGCCGTTCCCCAAGTCGATCTGAAAGGAGCCCCTCGTGTCTTCAGTTGCCTCGCGGAGATTATCCGTCGGGGATTAGTGCGCAGTTGCCACGATCTCAGTGAAGGGGGCCTCGCGGTGGCCGTCGCGGAGATGGCGTTCGCCGGCGGATTCGGAGCCGAGATTGACCTGGAGCCGGTCGAGTCGGTGGACGATCTCACGGATATCATCGAACTCTTCTCGGAGTCGAACACGCGATTCTTGATCGAAGTGTCCCCTCGCGATATCGAAACGATCCGCGAAGTCTTTGTGCAAGGGGCGGCACGTGAGCCGATTCCCCTCGGAACGGTCAGCCAGGAACAGCGCCTGCGGATTCGCCGCGACGGTGATCGAGAGTTGATTGACGAATCAATCGCCGATCTGAAATCTGCTTGGCAGCGTCCGTTGGCAGAGTTTTGATGGCGTGCCGCGCCGAGCGACGCAGTCGAACAGCGTTGCTAAACATTTGAGTTCGCGCGACAAGAATTCGACTCTTCATGCAGTTTCTGAATCTCCGGTCCGATCCAGCGCCGGCAGAGTTCCGTGATCGGGATATTCCTCCGCGCCGCTTCCTGCCGTAGTGCCCGCCAGTCGGAAACCGGTAGGAAAATCGAAATCTGTTTGCGAATTTCATTCAGTGCCATTCGACGTTCTCCTCAATCAGAATTCAAGAACCGAAGAATCTTTCCATCACCGGCGAACGGGGGGCATCAGCCCCCTTGGTCTTCACGGCGTTTTTCACATCTGCCAGAGCGGTTCTCATCTCGTTGCCGAATATCCGATCGAATTGGGGAGCGTTTCGCGATGCCACGCTTCTTGCGAGGACGACGCGAGTGGGATCGAGATTCAGATTCCGGAAGGTCCAAATCCTCACACTCCCAGTCGACCCGGGAAATCTCCGGTGGATCGGGGCGGCCATCTTCCCAGGCAAATCGAACTTCGCGAACCATGGTGACTTTCCTTCCGTCGTTTCGGCGGCGACTGATCAAAAGCGAGACTCAAACAAAAAACGGCTGGGGCGACGTCCATGTCGCTGAGTGTTCGTCGTGAACCGTCCCAACCGCGTTGTGCTCCTTACTCTGACTTACGCGAGTTTTGGCGGAACCTTTCAGACTTCTTGAGAGGTTTTTCAGTGGAACGGGATCCAGGCAGCAACTGTCCGCTGACCGGTCGGGGGGGCCGTTCGTCGGTCAACGCATGCCCGGATTCTCGGACAGTCGCGCTCGCCAAATCAGAAAGCCATATTTCCGGAAAGATGATTCTGGAGAGGAGGTTATGAAAAAGGGGGCGTGCTGGGCTGAGGAACCGGAATGATGTTTGCGTTTTTCAAAAGAAGCGAAAATTCCCCACAGGAGAGAACAATGCCGATCGATCACTTGATGATGCCCTTTATGGCCTGTTTGATTTTGATGATGACCGCCACAACGACCGCCCTCGCGGGGCATGTCTCGCTTCGGCCTCCGGAGACAAGGTCGTCGCAGTCCATTCTCAAGCAGAGTCTTCAGCGAGAGGGGACGATCACTAAGATCAACGTGGAAGAACGGACACTGACGATCAAGTCCGATGACGGCAAAGAGACAAAATACGCCGTCGCGCCGGCGGCTGAAGTCACAAAGAATGATCGCGAAGTTTCCTTCGCGAATCTCGTCAAGTCAGACTTCGCTGTCCTGCATCTCGCATCAGCGAACAGCACAGTGGTCACTCGAATTCAGGCAATCGCTCGACAGTGATCGAGATCAGGCGTTCGCCCGTGGTGGCGACTCAACGACAACCCGAAGTGGGGCGAGTTCACGCAAGACGTTCAGGAATCCAGAAACAACGACTCCAGGAAAGGAGATATCGATGGCTCCCCAAACACCTCAAACAGATGTGAATATTCAGGCATACCCCGTTCGTGCTGGGATCTTTGAAACCTTGGAATCAGCCAAGACCGCGGTTGCGAAACTCCACCAGTCGGGGTTTTCGCCCTCGCAGATTTCGATCGTCTGTTCCGAAGAATCGCAACGCGAGCATTTCGCGGACGAAGAACTGACGGAATCGTCTGGATCACACACGAGTCAATTTTTGAACCGAGCGGGTGCAGTGGCTTTAGGGACCGGCGGCGTTGCGATCGTCGCCTTGACTCTGCTAACGGCTGGGACCACGACAATGGTCGGTGTCGGCATTGTTTCCGGACTCGCGATCACTGGAACTCTCGCTACGTTGTTCGGAACTCGCGGGACTGAAAATGAGGCGACCGATTTTTACGACCAGGCAGTTGCACGCGGTCGGTTGCTGGTCGCCGTTGAAGCGGAAAATCGCGATGAACAAGGCGAAGAGAAACTCGCGAAAGCAGAAACCATCCTCGCTGAGGCCGGAGGGGAGACCGTTCCTCTCTCACATTAAAGGTTAGCGTTCGTGAGCTGAGTGGGGGACGGAAATTCGCTGTCCCTTCCGTCGATCGTGGCCGCTTTTTTCCGGCGGTCCGATGACTTTTACCCCAAGGCCCGTCACAATGTCGGGTTGAGTGCAGACTCAACCGAACATTGTGATTTTTTCTTGGTATTTTGCTGGATGAGACGGAAACTGATGAAACCCAATCCCGTAGAAACCGGGTGCCCTGGGTGACTCGGTTTTGGGTGCCACGGCTGTGTCAGCCGTGTCGAGTTCACAATGGACTCCGTTTGGGCATTCGCACGGCTCAC
>JAGQQQ010000672.1 GCA_020426125.1 Planctomycetaceae bacterium | reverse complement strand
GAGGTCGCGGGACCGGAGAGCCACGGAATAGAACTCTCCTGCCGGTTGGCCAATGGGCCAGACCATCCCGAAATTTCGGACGGACGCCCCTTCCGCACGGGCGGTTCGTTCGGTGAGCAGGACCCGCAGATTCCGGCGAGCGGCCATCCAGGCGTGGGCCAACCCGACGATGCCGCCTCCTACGATCGCCACATCATAATTCTCGATCATGGGTCCCCTGCTCCTCGCACAACGAGAGTCATGTATTTTGCGAAGTGTTCGAGTGGCGGTGTTTTGAGATCGGGATCCTTGGCAGCGTCATCCCACCGTCTCAAGGAAACGGCTTCCTTCCAATAGGGAGATTGTTCGAATTCCTGCATCTCTTTCAGGGACATTTGGCCACCCTGCAAATTCAAGCTCACAACGGACGGTTCGCTCAACGTCTGAGAATAGCCCGGCTCCGCAGCGCAAAGATAACGTTTGGCCGCGACGTGCATTCGAATCGGTTCGGTGACGGACGCGGGAAACTTGTTCTTGAGATAATTCATCCCCGCAGTCTCGTGGTGGTCGTCAATCCCTTGCTCGGGAGCGTCCACCGGGAGGTCGTGCAGCAAATGGCCAATGTCATGCAGCAACGCCGCGACGATCAGGTCCGGCGCCGCGTCTTCCTGTTCGGCGAGCGTCGCTGCTTGCAGACCGTGTTCCAACTGGGTGACGGCCTCGCCTCCATATTCCGAATCGCCATGGCGGGCGAACAGTTCCAGGATCTCTTCGATCGGGGTCATGGCAAATCACTTTCCGGGACGATGGCAACCCTCACGGGGTGTTGTCGAACGGCCATTTCCACAGCTTGCTGGATCTCTCGAAGTCCAAATGTTTGCTCGACGAGACCACGAAAGGGGAATTCGTCCCCGTGTTTTACGAGAAAGTCGACCGCCGTTTGCAGATCCCCGGGAGCATAGTTGTGTACCCCGTGGATCGACAACCAGTTCCGAACGATCTTCTCCGGAGTGATCTCGACCGCCCGCGTTGGCATGACCGACCCGACAAGTACAAGATGCGCTCCAATATCTCCACATTGGAGTGCCGTCTCCACTGCGACGGGAGCCCCCGAAAGTTCCAGGTTAACATCAAACGGGCCGACGTCCGAGAGCGAGTGCAGATGAGACTGGAGGTCCCCTTCCTTGGACAAGAGGATCCCCTCATCCGCGCCGAATTGCAGAGCCTGTTCGCATCGCTTGGGACTAACATCGCACACTGTGATTCGACCGGCGTGACTCACGCGAGCAAACGCCGCGGCAGTGAGCCCGAGCATTCCCGCTCCCAGGATCAGGACTCGTTTCCCGATGATGGGCCCGGCCATACGATAGGCAGCGGCAACGGTCGCCGTGGCACAGTTGGCTGGGCAAAGAACCTCACTCGGAACATGGTCGGGAATCCGGACGATCGCCGTTCCCGGTCGCAAAAACACGTACTCGGCGAATCCTCCGCTGAGGGCGTAACGCCCGTGCGTCTGTTCATGACCATATTTCGCAAGGTTCCGGCACTTCTGCGGCATCCCGGTCTGACATCGATCACACTCCCCGCAAGCCGCCGCGACCGACCAGGTGATTCGATCACCTGGGGAAAGTGGATTGCCATCCAAATCGCGGGCACTTGAGCCCCCGACTTCGGTGACTCTCGCCAAAATCTCATGTCCCAGGATCGTTGGCGTTTTTTCCTGCCGGGCACCCGTGATCGTATGCAGATCGCTTCCACACACGGTGCAGCACTCGACCTTCGCAAGAACCTCCCCCGGTTGGAGAATGGGGACGTCTAACGTCGCCAGCTCCAGCGGTTGATTCGCTCTGTGAAAGACGGCGGCCAGGCAAGTACGGTCGGTCATACCAAGGGAGGTTGTGTTGAAAACAAGAAGTGGGGAACAAATCCAGCAACAAAGACAGAGGCCATTCACATCTGCCTTTCTAAACGGTTCATGCTACTCCAAGACGGCGACCTCGTCCGCCGTGATCGGGACGGCCGGAACGTTTTCCCGTTTCATGGCCTTATCCAGAAGCGTCTGCTGAAAGTATCGCAGAGCCAAGAGTAACGCGACCAGGGAACTCATCGCCGCGAGCAGCATGGTCCATTGAAAGGTGGCCAGCGCCCGTCCGGGTCCTTGCAGAGTGGGACCAACGAGGAGAACGAAAGTGTAGCCAAGATACCCCATCGCATCCGCGAGATACATCAGAAATCCTAAGTTGCACGGCTTTCGTGAGGCCGCGATGAGGCGTTCGAACACCGTCGTATGAAAGGCCACATAGGGGATATACAGGCCGATCCCGCAGACGACCATGAACACGAACGGGGAAATGAGCGTGCCCGCATAGAGGACCACCGCGGCCAGCACCAGCCCGAAAGCGACCGCCATCCCCGCGAATGTCCATTGAATCGCCCGGAGATTGTCTTTGATCAGGATCCCCAGACCGGTCAGCCCGACGACAAAGAACGCCACGGCGAGTTCCGACTTCGCAAAGATCGCAGGGCGTTCTGTAATGCCCATATCACGCCAGATATCCACGGCGAAGTCGTCCCGAACCGTCCGAGCGACTGTCAGCGCGACATAGACGAAGATCAGCAGCGAAAGCCCCCAGCGATAATCCGCGAAGAACGTCCGTCGCATCGAACCGTTCATCGCCGGTCGTTCCGAACGATGTTCCCGATCCTGCTCATCCGGCTCGGGGGTGTGTTGAAGCAGCCAGACCGAGACAAGCAATGGGAGAAAGAAGATAATCCCCACCAGCATCGGCATCTGGAACTCGGTAAAACCTTGTACATCGACCAGCCACCGGCCGACGGACTTCACGACTCCGGAGGAGATAATAAAACTCGCGCAGAGCGCCGCGGACAATGCTTCCGTCTGCTGGCGTCCTTCGAGATAGGAAAGGACAAGGCCGAAGATCATCCCCAATGGGAGTCCGTTCAAAAACAGCATCACCGGCTTTAAGGGGACCGGAACATAGGCAAACCCAACGAGGGCCAGCTCCGCAACTCCAATCAGCCCCAAAATGGCAAAGCCTCGAAACTCGGCTCGCATTTCCGAGATCACTTTAATGCCAATGAACTTCGATAGCATATAGCCGGCGATCTGCGAAACCACTAGCAGCGACTTGAGTCCATAGCCCCAAAGTTCCTGGCCATCGTAAAGCCCAGCCGAAAAAGGCTTGCGAAACGCATACATGCAAAAGTAAGTCGAGAACGCCGCCGCGATCGTCCACGCCGAAAACACCACCG
>JAGQQQ010000671.1 GCA_020426125.1 Planctomycetaceae bacterium | reverse complement strand
CCAGGAACAAGAAACGGACGCCGGCGAAATAACGCGCGATGGTCAACTGAGCGGGAAATGGCTCCCGACGGCCAGGGACGCGACCGGAAGTGAAAAGATCACGCCCGGGGACCGCTCTCAGACGCGGACCAGAACGATCAATGGGGACGAAGTGACGGAGTATCTGCTGGTCGTTGATCCAGATCCCCAGAAGAGAATCACGGGAGACTTGCTGGAAAATGTTTACAAACAGGCCGGCGAGTTTCGAACATCGGTCGGTTTCCAATTCAATGTCCAGGGGGGACGGCTATTCCACGCATTGACGAGCCGCCATCAGCCTCGGCAGGGAGCGAATTATCGCAATCGGCTCGCAATCGTACTCAACGAAGAAATCCACTCCGCTCCGACAATCAACGCCGTCATCGGAGCCACCGGACAAATCGACGGCAATTTCACCGAAGAGGAGATCGACGAGTTGGTCGCGGTTCTCAGCGCGGGGCAACTGCCCTGTCGGGTGACATTTCAGACATCCGTCAAGATCGTGAACCAGCCGGAGTAACCAGCAGACAAAGCGGACTCAATGTCCAACATCACATTGCACGCGAAAGCACCATGGATAGAACTTTGATCGGCTGGATCACGCTGACACTCGCGGTCCTCGTTTCGCTGCTGGTGGTAATCGAGGTGATTCAAGGGGAGACAACGTTCAAGAAGTCTCCCCACCTGGCCGGAGAACGGAAGATCAGGCGACGATTGGAGCCGTATCGTTTCTGGGGAAGGATGCTCCTGCAAACGCTGGGCGCGTTCGGCTTGTGGATGCTGTGGTACGCATGCTGGTTTGTTGAGTGACAATCTCGCATTCGCTCAGCAGTTGGCGTCCCTCTTGTGACGGGTCCGCTCCATTCGGCCCAGGATTGTCTCTTTCAGACGTCCGGAGCACTCCCTTGAACCCCTTGCGGAAATGCGGTTTAACGGTCGATCGACTCGGCACGGACGTCAATGCTCTGAAAACGGATCTCGGAACGCTGGCCTTCGCCGCCAGGATGGATCAGGAACCGGATGCCGTCGTTTGCAAGTGGGCCGCTTGGGGCATCGATTTGAGCAATGAGGAATTCCTGGTCATCAGTCTCTGACGTGGCGAGGAAGTACAGGGATTTTTTCCGGCGAACGAGACGGAGCTGGTCGATGTTGGCGATCGGGACTCGTGTGATGGTGTCGAGGTTGACCCGCCCGTTCGCCTGAGTCGTCTTTTTCTCCACCAAGAGTAGCGTTTCCGCGAATGGGTTCTTGACGAAGATGAGGCTATAGGCCGTTTGTTGAAGATCAGCCAAAACAACCTGTAAGTAGATTGCGACAAGATCCGGGGCTTCGACGTTGGCGAGCGATTCTGGTTGAAAGGCCATGCGAATGTCGAAATCGCCGGCCACTCGCCGCAGGAGTTGCCCTCCGGCCGCCATCCAACCGGCTCGTCCCACGGCGGAAAACTTCCAGCCATCGTCATCGGCGGACCAGGGGGCAGATGGATATCGGACGAAAAAGTCATTGCCCGGGCCTTGCTTGGTGAAATCGCGAGAGAACCGTTGGGGAAGCGTTTCAATCCAATCATTGATCTGATCGATCTCAACGGGCGAATCTTCCGCGGCTGGTCCGGTGATGGTCTCCGCTTGAATATCCAGCCGTTTCCAGGTGACTTGAATGTGTCCCCCTTGATCATAAATCTGCGAGACGAGTTGCAGACCTTGCACTGGAATTTTTTCGCGGCTGATCGGGCGCTCCCCGCGCACCTGAAAATGGGGAGAGTCCTGTTCCGAGGTCAAGTAGTAGAGCGTCTCTCCTCGCCGCGAGAGTCGGAGCTTGCCAGTCCGTTCTTCCATGGGCACTGTCAAAAAGTATTCTCGTTGGGGGCGATCTTGAAGGACTCGAAACCGAGCAGATTGGCCGATCTGTTCTTGCTCTCCAGACTTGTGATGGATGTGTCGACGGGCGATCGAGAACTCCTCGTCGGTCGTGTTCCCCATGACGAGCATCAACTTTGCGGTCCCGACGTCCCCTGGCGGGAGTTCGGCGGAAAAGCCGTCATACTCGGCGGTGATGTCGAAATCCCCGGTGATTTCGACTAGGGGAGCCAGCACGGTATTGCAGAACCCTCCTAACCCGGGGCGCGTGACAGTCAAACCCTGCTCACGAATGGCCAACTCTGTTTTCGGTTCGCGGTGAAGCATTGAAAAGCGGTGCCACCACGCAGGTTCTTTCGCAAAGTCGTGTGTGAACGACTCTTTCAACGTCCTCGTGTCGAGGGGGAAGTTCGCGTCCTTTTTCCATAGCAGCTGATCCTCGGGTTTTGGAAGGGGCCGGGGCCAGTCGCCGCGATACGTCAGGTGACGAACTCGGGCCATGGTCTGATCGCGGTAATAAAAGAGGCCAAACGCTCGATCACTCTTCGGCTCCAATACTTCGCGAATGATCGGCTCGTCGTTGAGTACCAGCGTCACGGTATCATCGCTCAGTTGGAGTCGCATCCGATTCCACTGTTGAGGACGCAACGGGAGCGACTTCGCAGGAGTGTTTGCCGATGGGGGTGACGAGGCGTTGGCCGGATCCGAGCCCGTTCGGTCGAAGCGGCCATCGGTCAACTGATGGAGGCGGACACCATCGGGTGTCAGCAGGTAAACCATGCGACCGATCGCCGGATGGACAATCGTCTTTCCAGGGTCATAAAAGAATTCGTAATCGATGATCCCGTCTTCAAATAGGGGGCGATGGTAGCGAAGCAACGTCTCCGCGAAACAAGGCAGTGACTCATTGGTCTCAGAAAACCGAAAGCGATGGCCGAGAACTCCGACAAGCTCTCCATCGGTCCATCGCCAGATGGATTGATCGTTCCCCACTGATTCTTCGTAATAGGGAAGCCAGTTGTCGAGGTTCGGGTCTGAGAGCAGTTCAATCTTCTCGGGGACGGTGGGTGTCCCTGTGATTCTCAGGTCTCGGACCGCCCCATCGTGGAGATGAGAACTGCGGATCGCCAGCCAGGGATCGCAGGTGTCATCAAGATTGCGCTCGTAAACAGGACGGCCATGGACGAAAGTCGTCAGCTGGCCGTCGCCAACCGTGGTTCGTTGATGTCGCCAGCCATGCCGCCAGCGAGTCAGCGGTTCGTCGAACGGAATCGCCGGGAGTTGGCGTCGGTAGGTTCCTTGCAGCAGTCCCTGAAGCGTATCCAAAGGTCGGGTCCAGTGGCCATGGATGACGACTTCGGATTGTTCAAGGGCTTCCGCCTTGATGTCGCCTTCCCATTCAAACTCTCCGGTCAGGGGGACCGCGAAATAGGCAAAGTCGCGGTCATGGCCGATGCGGCTTTCCAGCACTCCGGGAGCAATGTCCCAATGCGCGACCGGGTCGCCGAGCCCATTGCTTTCCGCAGAGCGATGACTCGCGAAACGCCACTGCGACTGGTTGGATCGCAAAGCATGTTCGGCCTCGGCGGCCTTGGGCCGAGCTAGGGAAATCAGAGCGAGCCAGTGCCGATGAGATGATTGGTGAGTCGCTGCCCGCGCCGCCCAATCCTTGTATGCGAAGAACCGGTCGGCAATCTCTTCGACGTTGTTTCCCGATTGGAGGGCGGTCCAGCACACGAGCCATTCGGAATTCGATGGTCCGTTGGCCGATCGATCCTGGAATGGAACGGCATTCAGGAACTCACGAAGTCGTTGCGAAGCCAGCTGGTCGTCATGACGGGCCACAGCAACGAGATATCTTGCCGCGAGAGCTGACTCTCGAATCTTGGCCGAGTTGTGACGTGACAGTCGCTCAAATTGGTCGTCGAGTTCCTGGAGCCGGTGAAGTTCCAGAGAGACTTGAATGAGGTCGAGCAGAGGAGAGACGAGACTTTCGTTCCAGGTTTCACACTGATGAGTCGGGCGAAAGTCGATCGGATCTCGAAAGTCCGCGTGTTGCTCAGATGGCAGGACCCAATCTCGGAGGAGTCGAAACCGCTCGCCCGCATCGAGTTGGCGAGCCCGTTCATGGACAAACCACGCGCTCTCCTCGACATGTTGCGAAGCAAAGATCGCATTCCTCGCGAGACCGTCGTTAGCCGCATCATCGCCTCGGCAACTCACGTTTGCGAGTATTCCCAGAAAGATCACAAGGGCTTGTCGAAATGGAACTCTCATGACGGAAAAGGAATTTCATCAAAAGTTCGTTGAATTGATCTGAAGAGATTTTGGTGGAAAGAGGCGGAATCTTCTCCTTTTAGAAAAGACGGTTGGTCCTCGTAAAACACGCAATCCCCCACTCGTCGAATCGATATGATGATAGGAACTCGACATGGGTGACGTAGACACAGGATGCCTCATCTGGCATCTTGAATCCACGACGCCATGAAACACAAGTCGACAGA
>JAGQQQ010000024.1 GCA_020426125.1 Planctomycetaceae bacterium | reverse complement strand
CTTCACCGATCGGACGGAGCCATCCGTGTTACTCTGTCTCTATCCGCGTGATCCGTGTCCGCTTTCCTTCGTATGGAAAGCTCCTAAACGACAAACTCACCAGAGATTCCGTTCACTGATTCGCCAATTGCACACACCAACAGTGGGAATTCAACGCCGGCGAACGTTGAAGACTCTCATCTACGGTTTCGCCGATTTCCGCGTTCGATGCTGAGTTCTCGAGCCGGGTCATGATCGGGGTTGGGGGTCGGCATCGCTGCGTCGATTGACTCCCGCCACTCTTCGAGTTGTGCCCGGAGGCGTGAGGCTCGCTCAGGCTGCTCGGTAGCCAGATTCCGTTCTTCCGAGATGTCGTCTTCCAGGTTGTAGAGTTCCAGACGGTCGTCTTCGAAGAATTCGATCAGCTTCCAGTCTCCTACACGAATCGCCCCCGCTGGTCGGCTGTGGTGGTAGTGGGGGTAATGGAAGTAAATCGCCTTTCGATCCAGAGTCGCGTCGGAGTCGTTAAACAACGGGACGAGGCTCAGTCCATCGATGTCCTGTGACGCCTCTCCCTCAAATCCCGAAACGTCTGCCAGCGTCGGCCAGAAATCGATGCTGATCGTGGGCTCGTCGCACTCCGTTCCCGGCGCAATCACACCCGGCCAGCGACAAATCAACGGGACGCGGATTCCCCCTTCGTAGAGGGTTCCCTTCTCATCTCTGAGTGGAGCATTCGAGCAGACAATCGCGCTGTCAGCACGAGCGGAGGCGGTCTGGTAGAGGCCCCCGTTGTCGGAGGTGAAGATCACGAGGGTGTTCTCCGCGATCTCCAGGTTATCGAGGGACTGCATCAGACGAGCGACCGATTCGTCGACATGTTCGACCATGGCCGCGTAGATGGGATTGTTGACGCCGTCTTCGGGCTTTGGCTTCTCCCGGTACTTCTCGATCGTTTCCTCTTTCGCTTCCAACGGAATATGCACCGCGTAATGGGAGAGCATCACGAAGAACGGTTCCTCCCGGTGGTCGGCCATGAACTGGATCGTCTGGTCGGTCAGCCAATCCGCGAGGTACGTGCCGTCGGGAATGTCGGCGGATGGATTCGTGCGAAACTGCGGAGCGAAGTGGCGACCGCTGCTGACGAATGACTCGTCATACCCCTGATGGCTCGGTTCATGGTCAGCCCCGCCGAGATGCCATTTCCCGAAATAGGCCGTGTGATAACCTTTTGTCTTCAGCATCTCCGCTGGAGTCATGATCTCCAGCGGGAGTGCGCCCGTGACCTCCGGGACTCGCAGCGGCGCATACGGCCGAAAATGCCCCGGAATGAAATCGGTGATTCCCAGCCGTGCCTGATACTGGCCACTCTGAATGCTCGCACGAGTGGGTGAACAGACCGCCCCGGCGGCGTAGAAATCCGTAAATCGCATCCCTTGCGAAGCGAGCCGGTCGATCGCCGGTGTTTCGTGAAAGCGACTGCCATAGCACCCGAGATCAGCCCAGCCCATGTCATCGATCAAAATCAGCAAGACGTTCGGGGGCTTGTCTGCGGCGGAAGAAGTGGCTGACGCCCCAATCAAGAACGTGAGAACGATGAACGCCGGAATTTGTTTCCACAGCGACATGGGCGAACTTCCCTGGTTCAAAGTCAAGGTGTCAAGACGGTTGCTGAATTGAGACATGAGATCGGTATCCTTCCACGGGTTCCGGGAAGTCGCTCCGAAAGTGGACTCCTCGACTTTCCCGGCGGGCCAGCGCCGTTTCGATCATCAACCTCGCGACGAGCAACATATTCTGCAGTTCCCATCCTGCGACGTTGGAGAACTCTCGCAACGAGACATACCGGTCCCAGAAGTCGACTTGCGTGGCCGCCGCCCGTAGGCCTTCGGCGTCGCGACGAATGCCGACGTTCCGCCACATAATGGAACTGAGTGAGTTTTGCAGGTCGGTCAGATTGAGATCATCATGCGTCGCAAGATCGTGAGGCCAGTCCGAGACCAGTGGAGGGACTTCAAAGCGATCAGCGATCTCCAAAGCGGCGTTGGAAGCTCCTCGACCGGCACCGATGCCGAAATAGAGACCTTCGAGCAGGCTGTTGGACGCGAGCCGGTTGGCACCATGTAAGCCCGACGACGTCACTTCCCCAGCCGCCCAGAGCCCGGGAAGTGTGGTCTGGCCATGGGCATCGATCGTTAATCCGCCGATCATGTAATGCGCCCCCGGCCGGACCGGAATGCGGTCACGTGCGAGATCCAACCCGAACTCTCGGCAGACCTCACTGATATGGGGAAACCGCTCCGCCACCTTTTGTGGCGGGATCTGAGTCAAATCGAGATAGACACAGGAATGACGGGTCTTCTCCATCTGATCTGTGATGGCTCGGCTGACAATATCTCGCGGAGCCAGTTCGAGTCGTTCGTCATAATCTGCCATGAAGGCGTAACCGTTCACATCGACGAGTCTGGCTCCTTCCCCGCGAACTGCTTCCGAGATCAGGTGACGGCTGCTCCCCGCGATGTAGAGAACCGTTGGATGGAACTGCATCATCTCCATATCGCGAAGTTCGGCTCCGGCGCGAAACGCGATCGCGTGGCCATCGGCGGTGGCAATGTCAGGGTTGGTCGTTTCCCGGAACAGCCGGCCGGCGCCCCCCGTCGCCAGGATCGTCTGTTTAGCCCAGACAAAGGTTTTGCCATGTTCCGCATTCCAGACCAACGCGCCGCGACAGGTCCCTTCATGAGTGAGCAGATCGATGGTAAACGTCTTCTCCCAAACCTGTGTCCAGTTGGCGCCGCGAATGGTGTCGATCAGAACCCGCATGATCTCCTTGCCCGTGGCATCTCCCAAAGCGTGAGCCACGCGAGGATGGCTGTGACCGCCTTCGGTGGTGAGGGCGATATGGCCATCTTTCAGATCAAACTTCGCTCCGAACGCCGCCAGCTCGCGAATGAGTTCCGGCGCGGCTTGGACCACTTTTTCGACGATCTTCTCATCGCACAAGCCCGCCCCCGCGATGATCGTATCTTCCGCGTGGTTTCTGACATTGTCCGCGGGATCGAGGACCCCGGCGATGCCCCCCTGAGCCCATGCGCTGTTCGAAAGATTGACGGAATCCTTCGTCACCACGACCACACGGAGTCGCGGATCGATTTCCAAGGCCGCACGCACGCCGGCGATGCCCGCCCCGATCACCAGCACGTCGGTGAACATGTGCGGAATTCGCTTGGGATCAAACCGCACGAGATAGCGGCGACGTGGCGAGTGGTGAAGTTGTTCCATGGAGTTGATCAAACAGGGCTGACGACTTGTTTCGTGTCGAATCGGGATTGTGAACGTACGAGACCTATTGAGCGGCGCCGCCCCAAAAGTGTAACCATCTGAATGACCGTCGAACACTGGCCTGGACAGGTTCTGCTGGAGGATGCCACCGGAACATAGATGACCGTAGAGTTCCTTGACTGATCCGGTCCGCCTTTGGCATGGTTACACCGTCTCGAAACCACTTTTGACAGTCATCCCCATCCGAAAGCCAGCTGATGCGCAGCGTATTCCCCTGGACATTGTTGGCCGCCGTGGTGTGTTCTTGGACCATGGCCCAGGAGCCAGTCCCTGAGCGTCCTCGGCGGATCTACTTGGACGAGTTTCGCCCAACGCCAGTGCTGAAGACTGATGAGCACATTCTCACGCGGGCGAAGTTTCCCTGTGTGAACGTGCATACCCATCCCGGGAGACTGAATCCTGAAGAATTGGATGAGATGGTCCAGGTTATGGACGAAGCGAACATCGCGGTGTCTGTGAGCCTGGACGGCCGCGCGGGGCCGGAGTTTGCGGACCACTACAAACTGCTCACAGGGCGACATCCCGGGCGTTTCGCCATCTTTGTGCGAATGGACTACATCGGCGACGGTGATCCCGAAGACCCAGCGACCTGGGACGTCCACCGTCCAGGGTTCGGGTTGCGGATGGCCGATCGATTGACGGAAGCCGTTCGCCAAGGGGCCGTCGGTCTCAAACTGCTCAAAGATCTCGGACTCTACCTTAAAGACGAAAATGGAAAGCTGCTCAAACCGGATGATCCCCGCTTTGATCCCGTTTGGGCGCGGGCCGGTGAACTCAAGGTTCCGGTAATATGGCACTGTGGTGATCCGATCTCCTTTTTTCGCCCCACCGACGAGTACAACGAGCGATGGGAGGAGTTGTACCGTCACCCGGAATGGAGTTTTTATGGCGAGGAGTTTCCGTCTCATCAGGAGTTGATCGACGCCCGCAATCGCGTGATCGCCCGGCATCCGGAAACGACGTTCATCTGTGCGCACATGGCTGATGTCCCGGAAGATCTCGCCAAGCTCGGGACGTATCTCGACGAGTATCCGAACATGAATGTGGAGATTGCCGCCCGCGTCGCGGAGTTGGGACGTCAGCCGTACACTGCGAGAAAGTTCTTTCTGAAGTATCCCGATCGAATCCTGTTTGGAACCGACGGGATTCCCCCCATGACGGAACTGATTCCGCACTTCCGTTTCCTCGAAACGTTTGATGAGAACTTTCCCTACGAGGACAATCCGTTTCCTCCTCAGGGGCTTTGGAACATCTTCGGGATCGGACTCCCCGACGACGTTCTCCGACAGGTGTATCACAAGAACGCGGAGCGACTCATTCCGGGAGTGAAGGAGATGATCGCGAAGTATGATGCGCGTGAGAAAACGGAGCGGTCACCGTAGAATGATCTGGAGAGGCGATTGCCTTTCCATAAATCTGAACACCTGATTGGAACCATTCATGCTACGATGGAAGATACTGACTGTCTTGGGAATTCTCACGGGCTTTGGCTTGGCCGCTCACCCGGCACATGCCGAGAAAGACGCGAAGGAAGAGAAGAGTGCGAAACAGCAGGATTCGCGTCTGTTATTCGACGGCAAGTCGCTCAAGAACTGGGAAGTCATCGACTTCGGGGGGCAAGGAGATGTCCGTGTCGAAGAGGGGGTCCTGATCGTCGATCGCGGGGAACCGCTCACCGGAATTGTGTACAAAGGTCCAGAACTTCCCAAGGTCAATTACGAACTGTCGCTCGAATCCCAGCGGCGCGACGGCAATGATTTCTTCCTCGGTCTGACGTTCCCTGTGAAAGACACGCACTGCTCATTGATTCTTGGCGGGTGGGGCGGCGGCGTCGCGGGTCTCTCCAGCATCGATGGCTTCGACGCCAGCGAGAATGAGACCACGGACTATTTCTCCTTCGAGAAAGACCAGTGGTACAAAGTCCGCGTCCGCGTGACCGACGACAAAATTGAAGCTTGGCTTGATGACCAACAGATCGCGAATGTCGATCATAAAGAAAAGAAGATCGACGTTCGCATCGAAATGGAAGTCGCCAAACCGCTCAGCGTCTGTACGTTCCAGACGACGGGTGGCCTGCGTCACTTCCGGTTCGAGAACCTTACAAAGACTGAGTGACCGGGGATTGGATCCGAGTCATGAATCATCCGTCTCCCGAGCCGATTGGCGTTAATGGGGGCCGGAGGGTTGCCCCTGATCTGTTTCCCGTGCGGAGAACGCCCGAGACCGAAGGTTCCATGTCTGACCAACGGCCTGTGACCGGTCTCGGCTCCGCCATCAGACGTCGGCCAGCATCCAGGCAAAGAGTCCTTTCGCGAGGTGCATTCGATTTTCCGCTTGAGGGAAAACAATGCTTCGCGGATCCGACATGACTTCGTCGGTGACTTCCAGCCCCCTCCGTGCCGGAAGGCAGTGCATGAACTTCGCGTCTTTATTCGCGGAGTCCAGAAGTTTTTTGGTCACCTGAAACGGGGCGAACGTCTTGGCACGTTGGTCTTTTTCCTGCTCTTGCCCCATGCTCGCCCAAACGTCCGTGTAAATGATGTCGGCATTCTGAACGGCTTCAAACGGCTGGTCCGTCTGTTCGATAGTCAAATTCGGAAACTTCGTTTTCGCCTTTTTCAGGAAGTCATCCGTGAGCCAATACCCTTGGGGAGCGGCGATCGCGAATTGGGCTCCGACATGCCCACAGATCAGCGCCAGGGACCGGGCGACGTTATTGCCGTCGCCGACATAGACGACTTTCCGGCCTTCGCTTTCTGGAAAGTGTTCTTCGATCGTCAAAATATCCGCGAGGGCCTGGCAAGGATGGTAGTCATCCGAGAGACCGTTAATGACGGAACATCCCGCGTGGTCCCGGAAGGTCTCGATCAGCTGCTGGGAAAACGTTCGCAGGACGATCACATCGGAGTATCCGCCGAGAACCTTGGCGATGTCTTCCTTGGTCTCGCGGCCTTCGAATCCCGCGTCTTTGGCGGTCAGAAAGATCCCGGATCCCCCGAGTTGACTCATCGCGGCTTCAAAGCTGACACGCGTTCTCAGCGAAGGTTTCTCAAAGACCTGGGAAAGGATCTTCCCGGCGCAGAGTGGCCGGCGTTCGCCCGCTAGAGTTTCCTGCTTCAATCTGCGGGCAAAGTCCAGGACGTCACGAACGTCTTCAGAGGACAGGTCAAAGAGTGACAGCAAATGCTTCATCGATTGCTCTCCAGGGAACTGGGGGAAAGCGACAGAGACAGAATGGAATGACGTGTGGTTCGCTGAAAGAAAAAATTAAGACGGACCTTCTCCCCCCTTGTACAACTTGCGTTGCATATTGGGGTGAAACGGCGTCCAGTTCGACCCAGAGTTGGGATCCGACTGGATGAGCGAGAGGAATTCATTCGTCTTGGCGTCGAGGTTATCGAGATGATGCAGCGCGATCGCCTCGGGAGTCATCGGGAGCTTGGGACTGCCGAATTCATAGGTGCCGTGGTGGCTGAGAATCAGATGCTTGAGCCGCAGAGCCAGTTCCCGGGGAAAGACCCTGCCGGTCTTTTGTTCCGTGAGCCGGATCTTGTCATTGAGCTTTTCCACCCCAATGACCAGGTGACCGATCAACTGTCCTTCATCGGTGTATTGGAAGGCGGTGTCAAAGGACAACTCCCAGAGCTTTCCCAGATCGTGTAAAAAGGTGCCGGCGATCACGAGGTCAAAGTCGACGCGTGGATACAGGTCGGCGATCCGCGACGCCGTTTCGGCCAAGGTGATGATATGTTCCAGCAACCCTCCCTGGTAGGCGTGGTGAAGCCGGATCCCCGCTGGAGCCGCCTTGAGACCTTCTTCGACTTCCCGGTCGCTGAGAAAACACTCGAGGAGCGCTCGCAAATCTTCGTCCTGGACTTGCAGAAGGATTTGCTTGAGACGTTCGAACTGCCGATCCGTGTCCGTGTTGGCCTGAGGCACAAAGTCTTCTGAGGAAATGTTCTCGTTCTTGGCGGCCTCAATCCGATTGAGAATGACTTGAAGATTGCCCTGAAAGAGTTGAACGCGGCCGCGCACTTTTACATAGTCGCCCGGTTGAAGGTGCCGCACGGAATCGTCGGTGACGTTCCAGAGGAGACCGGAAATTTGGCCGGTCCGGTCGCGAAGCTGAGACAGGAGATACGTGTCGCCGTTTCGGTTGGCTCGCAGTTGCCGGTCCGCGAGAAGGTAAACCTCGTCGAGGTTCTCCCCATCTTCCAGCATGTTGACGAAACGACGTGACATTTTTCAGGCTCCTGCGGAATGGGGGGTGGCATGACATGCCAATTCAAGTGGCTCGCAATTCGATCCGAACACGAATCTTTGGGTGAGTTGACGACCTTTGGTCGTTCTCACGGAGTTTTCCTCGCGCTCCGATTCCGGTTTGACGAACCACCTGTCCCTGCAAGCAGGTGAACTCAGACACCAACTGCGGTTGTAAAATAAAACACGCCGACCGGACAGAATTTGCCACGGATCGGCGAGGCGAAACGAAAAAGATAACAGTGAGGACAATCGGTCACAATGCCGGAGTTCCTTCGATTTCGCAACAGAGACATTCCATCAGTCAGTTGTGATCCGTTTGGGGTGAGGATTTCGTGAGCACTCAGGCGTGCTGCGAACCTTGAGGCGAATCGATCTCGCCGAGGAGAGAATCAGAAAAAATGGGCTCGATGGCTGCGGGACCGGAATTCTCGCTCAATTTTCCCAGGATTGTCGTCGATAACGAACGGCAGAGACTCCCGAAGCTCGGCATCTCCACCATCTCCAAAGTCTCGAGTATTGTGCCGGTCGCCCAAAGGATGCGGGGATCATGGATCACCTGACGAATCAATCGTCGATTGACACGGATGTCACTCGCGACCCCCAACAAATCGAAGCCCTCGAACGACTGGTCTACGTCGGCCAGCGCGGCGGACTGGGAGCTTTGCGAGGTCCGAAGGGCTCTGGCAAATCGAAAATCCTCAAGTCAGCGGCTCAAGAACTCCGCGGTCAGGGACGGCGAGTCTTGTGGATCGACTCAACCGGAATGACCCCTCGAGAGTTCTTGCAAGCACTCAGCGACATTCTCGGGATCGGACTGGGATTCGTGGCCTGCGAAACGGAACTTCGACTTCGCATCCGTGACCATGTGACGAGTTGCCAAGAGGCGAACGGCCCCCTCGTGTTCATTGTCGACCACGCGGATCAGGGATCGAAGAAGATCGTTGACGATGTCCGTTGGCTGCTCGGGCTATTGACCGGTTCCTCGGCGCTGTTGGCTTCTGTTGGGAGGAATTGTTCGAAGCCTTGGCGAAGATTCATTGCCGATCATTCGCTTTTACGAATTGAGTTGGGACGGCTTTCGGAAGAGGCTGTTCACGAATTGATCCACCAACAGATTCCGGACTGCGAATTGACTCGCGATGCCCTCGCTGAGATTGTCGCATCCGCACAAGGGAGAATGCATCGCCTGCGGCAATTGCTGGACCTCGCAATGTTGGCTGGATCGGAAGACGGCGAAACACTGGATTCTGTCTCCTGGAAAACACTGTCGCAGGAACTCTCACCGAGCAGGAAGAGAGCCTGAGCCTGACCGATCCCGTCCGGAGTCTATTCACCAGCAATCTGCTTGATGCGGCGAACAATATCGAATTGTAGTCCCACGCACAGGACGCCTGTGATGTAAAGAACCGGCCCGATTTCTGACACAGGATCGTTTGGATTACCGATTTGCGCTAAGTGTGTCGTTGCCAGAAGAAAGGGAGCCGCAACGAATCCGGTGATCAACAAGACTCCCATGGCCAAAGGCAGCGCTCCCCACTTCACTGCGAGTGAACAGTCGATCGTCAACAGGCACAGAATCACGGCCGTGCAAACACCCCAGAGCATTGGCCAGTTGATCAGCACGCCATGCCACGTCTCGTCGTTCTCGTGGATAAAGCAAAACGAGATGGCGGCCACCATTGTCGGGAAACTCGCGAGCAAACACCCTGCGAGTTTGCCCCACATGACTTTCAGCGGCGAGTGCGGCAGCATCAGTAGCGTGGGGAGAGTCCCCCAACGTTTCTCGACATGAAAAATCTGCGACGAGTAGAAGAGCCACTCCGCGAGCAGAAACAAGAGAAATGAGTGCCGCAGGAATTCCCAAACGCCGACCATCGTGGCGTCACGAATCCATCCCTCGTACCGCAGGCACAGGAAGATGTAGAATGGAATCAGCACGAGTTTGATCGCTGCGACCGTGATTCCTCCCCCCAAGAAGTGATAGTCCTTCCAGGGAAGGGCGTCCTTCCAAGCTCGCATGACCAGATGATACTTGCGTTCGACCCCTTCCGGCACAACTCCGCGAGGCGGCTCAGATGCATCGGGGGCCCAGACAATTCTCCGGAATGCCACCCAGGCAAGAAAGAAACATAGCACTCCGCCTCCGAGACTCGCCGTGATGTGATGGCTCCAGATTTCAAGAGGAATCCCCGGATCAAAAATCCTTTGGACTTGTTGAATGACGGAAGTGTCACGGTAGAGCGAGGCCAGTCCTGCCACCGATTTCGCGAACGCCCCCTGTCCATCGACTCGGCCACTGAAAACGAAATACTGAGTCGCGAATTCGAGCCAGGGAACGAACCCCAACAGAAGGATCGTCACAATGGTCATCGCCGCAGTGGCTTCTCGAATCCGTTTGGATAAGACCGACATCAAAAGTGCTAAGTTGGCAATCAAAAACAGGTATGCGGCCAGTGCCAGGTAGGCCGCGAAGATTTGGCCGACCGTCAGGCCACCTAGAATCAAAGCCAATAGCGCGAAAGGAAACTGGGCCACAAAAACGAGCCAGGCGGAGAGGATCCGATTCGTTGACTTTCCCAACAAGATGGCCAATGGGGAAATGTCCGCGAGCAATAGCAATCCCAATGTCCCCTCTTCCTTCTCCTCAGCGATGGCACTGGCGAAGTGGCCCATTCCCGCGAGGGAGATCAACCCGATTGCGAGGTACGACATGGACCGAAAAAAGACAAGCCCCGGCGCGCCGACCTTGGCTGGTGTCCAGGCCGCCGCGATCAGAAAGGCGAGCAAAAAAATCACGCTCAGGAGGCGAGTCAGGTGAGCCCGGCGTTGGAGGGCATCCTCGCGGATTGAACGGGATAAGAGTGTCAGCGTTCCACGAATCATCGGACATTTGATGGGATAGGGAGATCAATAAACGTAAGAATGGAGCAATCTCGCAGCCGAAAGGGACCAGGCAAGGAGAGGATCGTTTGTCCGACACCGTTCGAAATCGGGATCATGATTTGAAAGCTCGGCGCGTGGACATTCACACCCCATTCAGACGGAATCTCACAACCGAAAGGGATACGCTAAGTGACATTCGCTCGACAAGCCAACGAGCCTGTCGACGATGTGCGAGAACCGATCCATTCCAGTTGTTCCCAACACTACGTTTGCAAGCCAACGACCATTGGAATGAAATCCTGGAATCCCAGAGATCGAACCACCATGGGGTCAAACGCTCCGTTCCCCCCCGGTGCCTTCCGCCAGTTGATCAGCCAGTTGGACCAGTTCCTGGAGAAGCGATCTGGAAACGGCAATCCCGTCCTGCTCGATACAACGAAGAACGTCTTCGAATTCTCCGGAGCCCTGACTGGTGGATCGAATCGCTTCTAGCCCGAAAGCAACCACCGCGAGACAGTTTTTGATGTCGTGGTTCAACATTCGAATACGTTCCCGAACGGTCTCGGAATTCGTATTTTGAATAGAGAACTCCGAAGCCATGGAGGGTTCCCGCGAAGGACAGGTGGTGCAATGCTTGGTCGACAGTCCTTCATCTTCTTCAACGTGGCGGGAATGTCAAGAACATCCGTTCGTTAGGCGGCGTCCTGGGAATCCGATGACTGCGATGGCGCGATTCGGCCGACATCGCGACGGTGTCGGTGCCGCTTTCGTTTCATGAGTCGTTGTGTCGTTTCCTCCATGCGAATGATACGCCCTCCCAGATGGTCGATTCGCTGACTAACCTCGTGTGTGGTCTGCTGCATGCCGCCGGCCACGAGAGTGACGACCCCAAGCATCAACAGGAGTTGCCCGGCTGAGGAAATCAGCCAACCAGTCGCGGAGTAGCTTTCGACGCCGGTGTAGTGGCCGTAGAACACGGCCAAGGTCCCCGCCGCAAGCACAAAGACTCCTGCGTATGCCAGGACCTGTCCCCACAGGCTTTCCGTTCGACCGGGAGAACTTCGCTGGCCGGACGGCATTGATTCCGCAGGGAAATGGGGGCCGCGCGGCTGGGCGTGAGCTTGATCGACTCGCCGCTGTTTCGATGGTGTTGTGACCGCCTCCTCTGGGACTGACTGTTTCGCGGGAGCGGAAGTCTCGTCATGCGCTGGCCGAGGCTCGGATTCCCCGCCGACTGGTTGCAGGGGACGGCGGCGTCCCGAGCGGGGATCACGAGATTTTGGACGATTGGGGCCAGCATGGCGGCCATCGACGCGATGACTTTTCTTTTTCGACTTCGGGATCTCTTGAGGAGTGATCGACTCCAGAGGGGAAGCCAGTGGCGGTTTCTCCTGTGGCGGTCTCTCCTGTGGCTGTTCCTCCAGGGGAGGTTCCTCCTGGGGAGGTTCCTCTGGCCGGTCATCTCCGTTGCCTCCTTCCTGGGACGGCAAGGCGTCATTCTTCTGGGCCGTCCATCTTGCGAGGAGATCACGGGCTGCTTGGGT
>JAGQQQ010000670.1 GCA_020426125.1 Planctomycetaceae bacterium | reverse complement strand
GGGATCTCTTTTGGAATCTTTTTCTGCTGTCCGCTGGCGTGTCCGTTCTCGGCTGCCAACTGATCAAAAGCAGCCTTTCGCGTTCCATCATCGCTCGAATGCGATCGAGCGGCTGAAAAAGGGCATCGACGAACGCTTCGAACTCAGGAATTAGTGCCGTTGCGAGAGATGATCCCCTGGATATCAGGGCCGAATGAATCTCATCCTCGACTATGATGTAATAGTTGAGCCCCAGGAAGTGGGCGCTCGAACCGAAGATATGTTCATCCCTGTACGGACACTCGAAAATATCGTTTCCAGTTCCTCCAGTTCGGCGAACAATTTCCCATTCAAACTGGGGATCATCAAATTTATTGAGCAAGAAAGACTGGTGCAATTCTTCGAAATGCTCCTTGAGAAGATCATCGACCGTTGGAATCAGATCGCCCGGTTCGTCAAGAAGATCGTTGCACTCGTCAGCAAGGTGCGTGCTATCGAAAGAAAGTAAGTCGAATGCCTTCTGAACGTACCAATTCATCTCCAGCAGTTTCGTCTCAAACTCGACATCATCCATTCTTTCTGGTCGATCAGTTTGTGAATCACCTTGCATGAAGATCCCCCCCGTTCCCTTGCAGAAAAAACGGCGGGGACGGGTCGACCGCAAGGGTTGAGATGTCGACCGGCGAACGGGTAGCTACTCCCGACGCCTGCCCCGCCATGAAATCATTCTAGCCGATCTTCCGGGCGATTTCGGTCGCTTTCTGAAAATCGCGTTCCGCGTAGATTTGCGTGGTGGTCTTCTCGGAGTGCCCCAGCATGACACGTGATCCGTCGATGTCGCCGAACTTCCGGTTGATGTTGGTCGCGGCGTTGTGACGGAGTTGTCCCGGGGACCAATTCGGGACTTTGGCCTTCTTGCATGCTCCGCGAATACTCGCGAGGTAGCCGTGAAGGGTGTAGGGTTTGTTCTCCTTCTTCCGGGATCGGAACACGTACAGATCAGACTGGACGGCATCGGCGATAAAAGGCATCAGAATCGCCTGCCCCTTTGGTCCAATGAAGATTGTCCGGTCCTTCCGTCGCCATGCGTTCTTATGGGACTTCGGGCGATAGAGCCAGACTTCCCCCGTCGTGTCGATGTCGCCGACTTGCATCAGCCGGATTTCCGAGACACGAGCCCCCGTCAGCAACTGGAGTTGAACCATCGCGGCGACGTTCGGCGTCGCCACTTTCAGAACCGCATCGATGTGTTCCTGGGGGACGGGGACAACGGGATCCGACTCCTTCGCGTGTGTTCGCCCCTTCGCCAAGGACTTCACCGCTTCGAGTTCCACGAGAACTGAGCCGGGGACCATTTCATTTTCGACGCCCCAGCGGAATGCCCGGCGAATCCGGTAGATGTGGTTGTTGACCTGAACTCGGCAATGCCGTTTCATCAGGTCCTCGCGGACGGCCTTCAGTTTGAGGGGGCCGAACTCCGCGCAGGGGACGTTGCGAAACATCCGGACGAGCGGTTTCAACGCATACTGAATGTTCTGGACTTCGCCGGTTTCGGTCCCGTCTTCGTTGCGGTAGTGGGTCTTCGCGTGTTCCGTGTACGCGAGGGCAAGCTGAGCGACGGTGGTCGAGAATTTTGCAGATAGATCATTCTGCCGACGCCACTTTACGATCTCGCGGTCGTAGGCATCGTGACTCTCCGGGGAACCATATTTCCCGAGGTAGATGAATGACCCATTGATGCGGACAAAAGCCTGACCGGTCGCTTTGTGGTGCGAATACTTCGGCGTGCGAGCCATGCGAGAACCCTTGCTTCTGGGCGTTCACTACAAAGGTTTTCTTTGTAGTCGGCATTGCTGCACTTGAAGCAAGGTAGACGCAACATGCGTCTCAGCAAACACTTAGAAAAGTTACCCGGCCAGGATTTGAACCTGGACTAACAGTACCAAAAACTGTGGTGCTACCGTTACACTACCGGGTATGGGGAGTCGTCTTCGGGCGGAGGTTACCATCCATCCGCCGAGTTGTGAAGACTTGTTCCTGGTGAAATCACTGCCACTCGGATGTTTTTCCCGTGGTTCTGGGAGTTGCCATCAACCTCCGAGCGACACTTCAAGTGAGACAGCAACCGTGAGTCCCCTTTGAAGCGGGGCGTGTTGCCATTTGGAAGAACCAGAAGGACGGTCGTGCATTGTCACAGCTGAAAAGTGGGGTAAGCATCCTGCGTGCCGTGTTTTCTGCTGTGCATCTCGCAAACTGGTAGTTTACGCCGCGAAAATCGCACCCCAAAATCCGGTTGCGACATGGCAGTCGGAGGCCAGTCCGGACAATCTTTGGGGGGAAAGATGGTATCAACCCTGTCGCGAACTGATTGAGTTTTCTCTGAACGACCGAAGGGAAATGTTGTTCCGTGGTGTCTTTTGAGTCCATTGGAGGCGAAGGATCAGCACGCGAGGGAAAGGCGACCAAAGGCCAGGGGTTTATCAGGTGTGGCCTGGCGAGCGAGTTCCCTTCGGTCTCAGCGAGATTCCGCCAACTCCCATGCTCAGGGGGGCGTAGCTGGATGCGTCTTAATATGGCCCGAGGCCGCTCCGGACAGAAGTCTTCCGAGAAAGCACCTCTTGGGTGCCTGTTGAGTTTCTCGCATACGAGGACGGCCTACCGGTGGAGTGCGTACCGGTCGTCCGGTCGAAGGGCGACTTCGATCTCCTAATTCTCTATCCTCTTTCGCTCTGGAAGGTCATGTCATTTTCCATTGCGCGAACCAAAAATGGCGTCGGCAGAATGACCAACGTCGCAAGGTTCACGATCACTGTCATCCCGTGTGCCGGAAATCTCGACAGACTGTTCTTTCCCAGAGATGGTTCCGTAACTCGGACCCCATTTATTCGAATCGACTTCGAGGAGATTGACCTCGATCCGGATGGGTCGAAATGGCCATTTCCACAATCCAGGCAGCTGGGAGATGCGTGGTGACGATCTCGCGAACTAAGTTGATCCAGCAGCCGCATTGATTGAGGATCTCGCTGTCCGCCGTGGCAATACACTGGTCGGTCTCTCGGAGTACCGCATCGGGATCTGGAACGAGGTGAACGGTCCAGTTCCAGCCGTATTGCCGGGCTAGGGAGAGCATCAGAGATCGGAGCCGTCCGCTGTTTGAGACCGGTTCATCGAAGAACCAATAGCACTGTGACACTTCAATCTCCGCGAGGAACTCACCGAGCAGTCGCAAGGCAGGCTCCGTTTCGGCAACCTTCCGGTAGCTTCCATGCATGCTGGCCATATCGCGGAGGCAGCCATCGACGCCGCGAAGAAGGACGCCACCCGATAATGCGACTTCGATGGAAGTCAGAACATTATACCCGTCAACGCAGATGTGATGGCCGGAGATCTCCGGCACGCTGACCTGTGATGCGAGTCGTTTTTGGCGGTTCTCGTTGGAACAACTGCTTCGAGACACTGCAATTCGTTGCCGGGCAGTGAGCTGATAGCGGTCTCCTACCAGTTTCAAGGACGATGGCAGCGCGTATCGACGGCCCAACAGCCAACTCAGATCAGCGGTGGCCTGCTGCAAGACCGAAACCTGGCGATGACCAAAAAGCGATTCATCCTCAGGGTGAGGCCCCCGGTGTCGTCGTCGGTCTGGCATGGGAACTTCGCATTTGGGGATTCAATGGGATAAATCGCAAGGGAGTGTGTCACCCCTCAGCGGTCTGGCGGCGATTTCGCCGCGAAAGACGCGAGTCATTTTTCTGCAAATCTCTCAACGGATCCAACTCTCTCACACATTTCTTCCCAGCAAAACTCGATCGATTCTGCTTCCTTTTCCCATCTGCGTCCCGGATACTGCCGAATGGGGTGGTTTAAGTCTTAAGTTTGTTCATGTCGGTGGATTTGATTCCAGTCGGCATCGCTTTCGCATCGAAAAGTGGGAATGAGGTCCAGGAAGGGAGAAGCCGACGACTCGTTCCCGGTCGGTGGGGAATCTCACCGATGAGGCGAAATCCGAGAACAGCAAGACCTTTTTGTTAGATTTCTTGGTTCAAATCGAGTGGCGGCAAGGAAATGTTATAGACAGGATGGCCGTGGATGGAACACTCTCGAACACTCTCCGCGGTGTTAAAACGCATCATCTGGAGGCCCCGTGTCGCTGAAGCGAAACGGGTCGATGATTTCGTAATTTTGTCTCTCGACCGTCTCGAAGAACGCTGCGTTTTGAATGCCGCCTCCGCGACTTTGATTGGTGATGTCCTGATGATTGATGGAGCGACGGCTCCCGATCCGGTGGACGACTTGATTTCGATCTCCATCCGTGATCCCGACACCACCATCGAACAGATCGTCGTGGACCTTGGACCGACGGGTCCGCAGGCCTTCAACTCCGTGGATGTTCGGGAAATCCAGGTTCGACTGTTCGACGGGGACGACATCCTTCAGTTTCAGGTTCCGACCGCCGGAGCGCAGCCGTTTCGAATGGAGATTGACGGAGGTAATGGGCAGGACGTCGTCCGCCTGATTGACAATGGACTGGATGCCGGGGGGAGTCCCCTGGGACGGGCCGACACCATCACAGTGAACGCCGAAACGATCGAATTTGGAAATGCGAATTATGGTCTGGGATCTGGGGATCTTCAGCTCATTGGGACGGTCTCACTGCACCAGAATGTCGCCGTTGACTTAAACGGCGATCTGGAGATCCAGGGGGACATCGTCGGAAATTCGCGGTCCTTATTCCTTGATACCTCGGGCGACCTCTCGGTCGATGGGCAGATCGGCTCGGTTCTTGAGCCGTTGAGGGGGGTCGCCTTATCAGCCGAAGAGATTTCTCTAAATGGCGCCGACGTCCAAGAAAGATTCTCCCTGGACTCGGCGCTCAACACACTGGCTGGGGACTATTCCGCTGGAACGATCGCCATCGATGGGGATCTGAAAGTCGATGGCGATGTGACGCTCGACGCGACCTCAGACCGTTTGGTTTTGTCGTCGGTCCCCATTCATGGAAACATGGGGGACTCACTCACCTTGTTCGCCCACGAGGAAATCATTCTGGGACCAACATTCGGGTTGGATTCTCTGACAGCGGACTCTCATTACGGCGAAATCGTGCTCACCGGCAACATTGAAACGACTGGCAGTCAGCGATTTCTGGATGCAGTTTCTCTTGGGGACGATGTGACACTTTCGGGCCAAGGAATCACTTTTCAGGACACCGTTACCGGTGCTGGAAATTCGTTGTTCGTACAGGATTCTCGCGCGACACACTTTGCCGGCGACATTCACGTGGCCGTTTTGGAAACGGATCCTCTCGGCTCAACGGTGTTTGGGGACCTGGGGGCGACGACGCCACTTCAGGTGGGGGGAACGAAGATCGAAATTCGTGACGCGCTGACTCTGCAACAGTCGGTGGCCGTGGTCATGGGGGACGTCGCGTCATTTTCCGTGATCGATGATTTCGGGATCAACGCGGCGTTGTCCGTTGAAGCGGGCTTGGTGACGAGGTTGTCGGGAGACGTCTCGTTAGGAACGCTTGATGTGACCGGAGCGACGGCCGTCTTCGCAAACCAGATTCGGACGACAGGCGAGCAGACGTTCGAAGAGATGTCCGTGTTTGCCGAGACGACGTTTCAAGGGAGCGACAAAGATGGAGATGAGATCGCGGTCCATGTTGGTGGCCCCCTTGGGGGAGGAGGAAATGACATCACGTTCCAGGGAGGAGTCATCCTGTTGGGAACCGCATCGCACATCGGCGCGTTGACCGCGAGTCATCCTGGAAGTCTCGCACTCGTCAATGAGTCGTCCATTTCCGCGACCAGCCTCTTGGTCAACGGCCGGACTCGTCTGGGAGGAGATGTGACTACCGTGGGACGTCAGTCCTACTTGGAAGCGGTAGTGATCACCAGTGATGTTCTCCTCTCAACTTCCGATCTCACGTTCTCGGGGACGGTCGATGACGACGGTGTCCCGTCAACACCATCACGCTTGACGATCTCATCGACGGGCGTCGCCTCGTTGGCAGGCCCCGTCGGGGGAACGGCTCCCCTCCTGAGCCTCACATTTGTCAGTGCGGGGGGGACCACCAAACTCCT
This sequence comes from Planctomycetaceae bacterium, assembly GCA_020426125.1. GTDB lineage: Bacteria > Planctomycetota > Planctomycetia > Planctomycetales > Planctomycetaceae > HKST-UBA70. The sequence goes on along the minus strand of JAGQQQ010000670.1, from coordinate 1,147 downwards.
CAGCGACGTGACGACGATCGGTTCCCAAATTTATGGCAACGATCTGCTCCTCTGTGCGGATGTCACTCTTCAATCCATCCATTTCGATTTGTCTTTCCTTGCCAAGATCGACAGCGACACCTCGCAGGCCTATATGCTGGAGACCATCGCCCAGGGACGAGTCTTTTTCGCTGGCGACATCGGTTCCCGAGATGGCGGAGCGCTCGGAGGGCTCACCGTCGTCGCAACCACGAGCCTCTCCACCGGCACCATGAATTTGCAGGGTCCCCTCGCGGTCTCGGCTCGGGATGTCATCTTTGTCGCATCCGTGTTGACGACCGATGGTGGGGCCGTGTCGATCACCAATTCGGGTTCCCTGACGGTCGCAAGCGGAGCGGATTTCGACTTAGATGGACCCTTCACCCAAACCGGCAACGGGTCGGTCCATCTCGCTGGGGACATCACCACAACGGGTGATGAGATCACGTTTGAGGGACCGGTTTCTCTGGCTGAGCGAGGGTTCATCTCCCTCAATACGACCGGCGATGGCACACCGGGATCGGCGATTGTCTTTCAGTCGACGTTGGATTCTTCCTCGCACGGAGCGGAGGCGTTGACATTGAACGCTGGGACGGGAGCCATCTCATTTCAAGCGGAGGTGGGGGCGTCGGCTCCGCTTGGAGACGTCACGATTCTCCAAGCGGGTGACGTGACCCTCTCGAAAGAGTTCACCGCTCAATCGCTAACGCAACTGACCGGGACCGGCACGACAACGATCAATGGCGCCACCACGATGCTCTCGTCGCGAGGGCTCGACATCTCGACAGGGAATGTTGTTCAGAATGGGCTGGTGGATACGTGGAGAGCCGGGACCGGCGGGGGCATCCGTTTTCAGGCAACCGAGGACCTGCTGCTCAATGGCCCCATGCGATCCCGTGCCGGCGATGTGACACTGATCGCGAATCGTGATGTCGAGGTGACGGAACTCGGCACCATTCAAACGGTCTCCGGCGGAATCACGGTTGTTGCTAATGCGGATCACAACGCGGGCGAAATCCGGGGCCGAATTACGCAGGACGCGGCGTCACTCCTGGTGACGGATTCCGGGACGATTCTGATGGACGCTCGGGGGACGATCACGCTGGGGCAATTGATCAGTTTGAGTGAC
>JAGQQQ010000669.1 GCA_020426125.1 Planctomycetaceae bacterium | reverse complement strand
TTCTGTGTGCCTGCGCGGCTTGGAATGGCTACGCCGACGATAACGCTCCGCCGCCGAATCCCCTTCAACGGTTTTTTAAGGAGTTTGACAGGGGGCTCCGTCGTGGAGCGGAGGAACTTGAACAAGCGAAGAAGCAGCGCGACCAGATTGATCTTCGGTTGTTTCAGGATTCGGAAGCAGAGCGACAATTGGACAACGCGCGTGAATTGATCGCGCGCGAAAGCTGGCACGATGCAATTGATTCCTTGCAGGACTTGCTTGCCCGGGACGAAGATGCCTTTCTTCTACCTGATGACCGACAGGCTCTTTCGCTGAGAGGACTCGCGGAACAGGAAGTGGCAAAGCTCCCCGATGAGGGTTGGCGGCTTTATCTGACCCGTTTCGAGTCCGAGGCTCAGGACCAGGAACGTCGAGCAATTGCGGAATCCGACATCAACCAGCTTGAGCGGTTGGTGCGACAATACCGATGGACATCATCCGGAAGAAACGTGACGGAACGATTGGCCGCTTATCATACCGATCGGGGAGATTTCCGGACCGCGATTCGCGTTTTGCTCCCCAGCGCGAGGTTCGAACGAACTCCGAAGTATCGATCAGAGTGCCTTCAACGCATTCGTCACTTGCATCAGATCAGCCGCGATGATCGAAGTTGGAAGGATTTCTGTCGGGACTACGGCATCGAAGACACTCGAACAATGGGGCGAAATCCAATTGCCTCTTTAGATTCCTCGCCGACCCCGGACACTGCCAAACGGCCCGTCAGTCCCTATTTGGCGACAGCAGGCGAGTCGGTCGTTCACTTAGAGGCGGAGCCGATGCTTTTCCCCCTCTGGACGGAAGACCTGATTGAACGTTATGCCGCTTCTGAGTTGATTCAGAACTTTCATGAAGCGATGAGGATCGAGGAACGCGCCCTGTTGCCAATGCGCCTCCCCTTGGTTGTTCGCGATAAGGTCGTCTTCCGGACACTTTCGGCCTTGCAATTTCGGAATCTCGCTGATGGCGGAAGGCGGTATGAAGTGCGTCTGGAACAGAGTCCAGAACAGAGGATGACGGAACCGAATGACTACGGCGTCGTTTCTCGCGAGATTCAGGAGTATGATCAATTCGCCAGCCTCTTATACCGTGACGGGGTTTACGGTTCCTTGTCCAGCGATGGCCGACAGCTATTCACCATCGAGGAGCAAGGCACGATGAATGTGGAGGAACCGGACCGCTGGGGCCGCGATCACAGCGTCGCGGAACGGAGTGAAGCCTGGTCCTACAATGAATTGGTGAGTTATGACCTGAACTCAGGGCGAGTTCTTTGGCGGATTGGGGGACCTGAACTCGAGAAGGAATTCTCCCGTCCATTGGCGGGGACCTACTTTCTCGGCGCACCGGTCGCGCGAGGCGGGGAACTGTATGTCATCGGAGAGATCGCTGGTGAGATTCGCCTGATCGTCCTGGACCAATTCACGGGCGAGGAGAGTTGGTCGCAACCATTGACGGTGCCCGGCCGTCCGCTCTCGGAGGATGTGCTCCGCCGCGGCTGGGAGTGCCAACCCGTCTTCACAGAAGGGGTCGCCATCTGCCCGACCACCTCCGGATGGATTGTCGCTGTGGATGTCGTCTCCCGCCAATTGGCCTGGGCCTATCGGATTTCCCCTCGGGTTCCCGGCCTGGGACGCTATCGAGAAGGCGACGCGGTCCATTCGACCCGGGATCTCAACGTCCGTTGGCGAGATATGGGACTTTGCGTCGCGGGCCATCGCGTTTATGTCACCCCGTTGGAAATTCCCGACGAGTCGGGTTTTGCGGAACCCGTCGCCGTTTGCCTGAATGCCACGACCGGAGAGGAACTCTGGAAGATTCCCCGAATGGGACTGCTTTATTCGGTGGGGGCCAACTCTCAGGGCCTCATCGCCGTGGGGAAGGACCAAGTGGAACTCCGCTCGCGGTTGACCGGAGGACTGATCTGGTCCTGCAGTTTGCCCGAACCTCCATCTGGCCGGGCGGCGAGGACCGAGAATCAGCTGTTTGTCCCCTGTGGCCACCAACTTGTGGAGGTGAATTTAGCGGATGGACAAGTGGAACGAGTCTCATCGCTCGGGAGCGAGACCGCTCGCTTGGGCAATCTCGCTTTCTCCGAAAACCGGCTGATCTCGTTCACGAACGAGTCCATTTCTGTTTTTCCGGCTCACCAGGATTTCCATCCGGACTCCACAGAGCGGCTCGCTGAGGCGTTTGCCATACACGAGATCCAACGACTGAAGGAACTCGGAAGGATTGATGAGGCGTTGGAATTTCTTCGGGACCAATTCGGGGGTTCCACGAGTGTCTCCCAGGGATTTGCGGAATCGCTGGAGAACCTGGAATGGGACCTTCTCCAGTTACGAGCCCAAATGGCCGGCGAATCGGCGGTAGCGGACCTGGAACTGGATCGGCTCGCCGAACTGGCGGGGGATCCCTCGCGAAGAGTTGAACTCTTACGGTTTCGTGTGGATCAGGCCATTCGGAAGGACGAATGGCAAACTGCGGTTGGCATCCTGTGTGAATCGATGTTGAGTGAACCGTCGCCCCAAGCCCTGGTACAATCTGGCAGTCGGCACCTGCGTCTGAACTTGAAGATCGGAGAAATCTTCGCTTCCCTGTGGTCCCAACTTGATGAGGAAGAACAGCAGCTTTTCGAGCAGACGGTTCGGTCGCGACTGTTCGGCACCCGACTTGGGGCGATATCGGACGAATGGCTCGCGGCGGCATTCCACTTTCATCCCTTGGGGCACGCCGCCGAAATGCGAATGGCGGAACGTGCCTGGGACGAGAATCGGTTCGCCGAAGCGACCTTGAGACTGAATCGTGCCGCCCGCTCCAGTGATGCCGAGATCCGGGCGACCGCACTGACTGCTCTGGCAGACCTGATGTCTCGTATCGGATGGCACGGTGAGGCCCTGGAGATTCAGCGTCAACTTCACGAGTCGTCGGAACTCAGTCCAGCGCATGAGTTCACCGGGACCGGAGATGGTGTCTCGGTCCCCTCGTCAACGGATGCCGAAGCCTCAACGGACCTGTTCGCGGCATCCGAGGGGTGGGAGGTCAATCGGACCGGCCTTTTGGATGAAGAATCCGCTCGTTATCGGGTTTCTCCCACATCATCCGTCACCCCGATGTGGCACCAAATGGATCTTTTGTACAACCACACACGATGGCGTTTGGAGTTTCGCGAGCGTTTATCGGGAGTGATGAAATGGTCCGCGCCTCTGCAGGGGCTCGACGAATTGGACCATCAGTTCGGACTGGGAGTACGAGTCTCAGGAACTTCCGTGTTTGTCAGTCATGGGGGGATCATCCAGGCGTTTTCTTTCGCGGATCGGACCCTCAACTGGGCGCATGTCCCGGCGATCCCCATTTCCATTCTTTCCCGCTACCCAACGTCCCGGAATCGTCCTGAGAGCCGAATGCAACCTGTCCGGCTTGTCGCGGCAGGACCGCAAGCGGATCCGACCCTGAATGAGACAGGCTTTCTCGCCGATGTGAACGAGTGCGCGGTCATCCTGTCGGCTCAGGAGTTGGTCGCACTGGATCCGTTGACAGGCGAGTTGCTCTGGAAGGATGAGCCCATTTCTCCAAGCACCGGTTTTTCCCTGATGGGGGATATTCTCCTGGAGATTCCGACGAACGGATCTGTCACTGTTCGATCCGCATTCACCGGAAAGACGCTTGCCGACCATCCCCTCAAAAAGATTTCCGGCCGAATTGTCCAATTGGGGGAGGATTCCGTTGCTGTTCTCCGTTCGTCGAAAGAGGGAGCGGATCAGTTGGAACTGGCAGCGTTGGGGCGAGGAGGCGAGTGCCTCTTTTCCGCGAGAATCCCAGCAACGAGTCTCTTTGCTGTCGTGGCACAGCGTCTCGCCTGCTGGCTGGAACCGTCTGGTGAACTCAAGGGAGTCGATCTCTCCACTCGGAAACTTCTGACTTTTGGAAGAATAGAACCAAAGTTAAGCCGGGAGTGCCGCCATCACGATCTGCTTCTGGATGAGCAGCGGCTTTACGTCCTGCTGGACCGCGGAGAGTCGCAGATGAGTTATGTGAGTATGCCGTCCTTGCCGATGACCGGAACAGTCGTGGCCTTCCATCGCCATGGGGGCGAGTTGTGGCGCGCGGACGTTCCGACCATGAAACGAGTCATCCAGGGGGATGAGCAGGACACCCGCTGGGGACTCAACCTGCTGACGGAGGAATTTGTGAGTAATCCCTTGCTCCTGTTTGCGGGGGACCATGCCGACCAACGAGAGGATTTGTACTTCCATCAGCTTCAGCTTTTCGGCATTGATAAACACACCGGGAAACCGGTCGTGGACTGGAAGCGGCCTTCCGAGTCGGGGGGCTTTTCCGACCTGCATGTCAATTACGAACTCCGACGCATCGAGATTAATACGTACAATGATCGGATTACTTTGTCGCCTCATCCTAGGGTGGCTCCGGGCAATGGAGATGTTCGGTGAGTGCTTGGTCGGTGCGGGCCGCCTGGATTTTTCCAGGGGACAGGGGGCCAATCGCCGATGCCATCCTCATGGGAGACGGCACGACAATCACCGGTGTCCTTCCTTCGA
>JAGQQQ010000668.1 GCA_020426125.1 Planctomycetaceae bacterium | reverse complement strand
CGTCTCAAAATCGTAGAGCCAACCAAGTCCATATCCATCGGTATTGATGGCCGACGGATCATTCAACAGTTCCTCGTTGAACGCGACGACCCGACCATCACACGGCGGATACAGCGAAGAGACCGCTTTGGAACTTTCGATTTGCCCAATCTCGGTCTTGCGCTGGACATTGGTCTTCGGATCGATTTCCCAGTCCAGGAAATAGACATCTTGAAGCAGTCGCACGGAATACGCTGTGAATCCGACGCGAAACCCAAACGGCCCCTCCTGAAGCCAGAGGTGATTCTCCGAATAGAATCTGTCCGTGGGGATCCGGGCGGAATACTCCCCCATTTTGAAGATGAGTGGTTCTTGCGAATCTCCGTTTTCGTCTGGAGGGAGTGAGGACATGAGAATTCAATAAGGCGGTGGGGATCAAAACAAGTATGCGGTCAGCCGCTTCAGCTGAAATTCTCAGTGAGAAAGGAGTCCACACATCCGATGCAGGCTAAGGATCGGAAACTTCAGGAAGCGACCTCCGTCAGGATAACAGAAGCGTCAGCAACGCGCGTAGTGGCTGAGGCGAAGTTTGCCGAGGAACTGGCATCGCTTGGAAACTGCCTTTCAGAACGGGTAGACTCGGCGTTTTGACCGACACGCATGAGGACGAGCGATGCCCAGTACCCGTATCCAACTCGATGGCACCAGCCTTCCAGAATTCGAAACGCTTGTCGACAGCGACTCCCATGAAGGAAGCCTGTCAGAGCAGGGGGACTGGTCGATCGGGTTCGGCCAGTTCTGGGGTGGGCTGTCCGCGAATGTCGAAATTCTGGAACTGAACAATGGCCGCATGTCGGTCTATGTTCTGCCCACCCGGGGAATGGGAATTTGGCGCGCGGAATGCGATGGCGTTCCCATTGGTTGGCAGTCGCCGGTCAAAGGGCCCGTGCATCCGGCATTCGTCAATCTCCAGAATCGCAATGGCCTCGGCTGGCTCGATGGGTTTGATGAACTTGTCGCTCGCTGCGGTCTCGCGTTCAACGGCCCCCCAGGTCACGACGATGGGGCCGCCAGTCCGATTGAATCCGACATCACGCTGCATGGTCGCGTTGCCAACCTCGCGGCGAGAGACTTGGAGGCGATCGTCGATGAGGAGCAGAGCCTCTTGGGCGTGTCGGGGACCGTCGATGAGAAAACGTTGTTTGGTCCGCAGTTTGAGATGCGGTCGACAACCTGGACTCGGCCGGGAAGTACGACATTTTCCATCCGTGACGAGATCACGAATGTCGGATCCCGTCCGACGGAATTGGAACTGATCTACCATAACAATTTTGGAAAGCCGTTTCTGTCTGAGGGGTCCGTACTCGAATGTCCTACCAGACGGGTCGTCCCGCGAGATGCCCGCGCGGCAGAGAATATTCGCAACTACCAGACGTATCTCGGGCCGACTCCCGGGTACACGGAGCAGGCGTACTTCTTCGATCTGATCGCCGATGATGACGGGGAGACGGTCGCCTTACTGCGAAACCAGGCTGCGGACTCCGGGATCGCCGTCCGCTTCCAGACGTCGCAACTGCCTTGTTTCTGTGTCTGGAAATGTACCCAGGACGAAGCGGCAGGCTATGTCACAGGTCTTGAACCCGGAACAAATTTCCCCAACTTCAAAGCGTTCGAACGTCACCACGGCCGTGTGCGAATCATCGAACCGGGCGAGACCTATCTGGCCGAGATCCACTTTGATGTATTGGGGTCGGCGGAAGCTGTGGGAGAGGTGCACGAACGGATCTCCCGGCTTCAGGGACAGTTCGATGTCCAGCTTGACTCGCAACCGGTGGCCCCGTATTGCCCGATTGATTGAACGGAGCATTGCGAAACAGAATCGTCAGACTCCGCAATGTTCGGAGGGCACTCGGCGAAACGGCTGCAATTCGTCGAGACAATCACTTTCTCGGGAAATATGAATTTGATTCATCCGCTGATCGACGACTCGAAATGTGATTCGGCGCTTGTCGAGTCCGTTCTTGCCGAGATCGGTTTCGAAAACTCGGCGGCGGCTTTCTCTCGGTTTCAAAAACTATGTCAGTCGGACGAACAACGGTCGCTCCTCAACGTCCGTTTGCCCATCTTGTTGAATGCCCTGGAGCAGGCCGCCAATCCAGATTCGTCGCTGCTCAACTTCAGCCGATTTGTGGAGGCGGTTCCCGAACGAGTGTCGCTCTTTGCCAGACTGGCGGACACTCCGCGAGCTATCGAGATTCTGGTCAAACTCTTCGTCAACAGCCAGTTCCTCGCGGAGATTTTGATTCGCAATCCGGGCTATCTGGAACGGATTACCGCCTCCCGCCGTGTGGCGGAATTTAAGAGTCGGGAAGAGTTCATTGCCGACGGCCTTCGTGAACTCGACAACGCGACATCGCTGGAGGGCATTGGCTCTGGCCTCCGCCGGTATCAGCAATGGGAACTTCTCCGAATCGCGGCGTGCGATACGTTCGGATTGATGGACCTCAAAAACGTGACGTTACAGTTGTCGCTACTGGCGGATGCCATCGTCGAGTTGGGGCTGAGAACGCTGGCGCGCGACGAGGGGGTTTCCATCGATCATTTCGCCGTTTTGGCGTTTGGGAAGTTGGGCGGCGAGGAACTGAATTACAGTTCCGATATCGACCTGGTGTTCGTCGCCGAGGAGAAAGCGGAGCAATACTGGTCGCTGGGCCAGAAACTGATTCGTTTGCTTTCCGAGAACACGCCGGATGGGTTTCTCTATCGCGTCGATATGCGACTCCGCCCTTGGGGCCAGGCCGGGCCATTGGTGACCACCTGTGAAAACTACGTGGACTACGTCCGAAAGTCAGCAGAGTTCTGGGAAAAACAGGCCCTATTGAAGGCACGCTGCATCGCAGGCGACGGCAAGTTGGGCAAGGAATGCCTGGGAAATCTCTCACCATATCTCTGGACGACCGATTCCCAACAAGTCCGTGATCGAGTCTTGGGAATGAAGGACAAAATCGAAGCCGAACTCCGCCGGCGTCGGTTGCTCGATGGGGAAATCAAAGGCGGCATTGGCGGAATCCGGGATATCGAGTTTACCGTTCAGGCTCTGCAAATGATCCACGGCGGAAAGACCTTCCATCTGCAAACGGCCAACACGCTCGAAGGGATTATCCGCCTCGCGGAGTTCGACATTCTCAACGCGGAAGAATACCGATGCCTGACAACGGGGTATGTTTTTCTGCGAACCGTGGAACACGCCTTGCAGTTGATGCACAATCAGCAGACGCATCGCATTCCCGATTCGCCGAGAGAACGGAATTACCTCGCCAATCGACTGGACTTTGCGGAAGATCGACGGTTTCTCGATCAAGTCCAGAACTATACGACGGCCGTTCGCAAGGTGTTTGACCGCCAACTCCGTCCGCCGGCTGAGTCCCCCACCCGATCCGAGACCGGCCAACTTCCCGAGGATCAGCATTTCGGACAAGCCGCGAATAGCTACCGCCAGACGTTTTCGCCCCCGTCGATCCGGGCGCATTTGAAAATGCTCTCGGACTTGAGTGAGGAACGCCCCATTCGTGTCGCTGCTCGCAACGTTGAAGCCAACCAATATGAGGTGACGGTGGTCGGCTATGACCGGCTCGGCGATCTTTCCGCGATCTGTGGAATCATCTGCGCTGCGGGACTCGACATTACCCATGGGGATGTGTTCACGGGCGCCGAAGTGGAGCGATCAACCTTTCCAGGGACGACATCTGCAAGACACAAGCACCAGGGACGCAAAGACCGAAAATTCGTGAATGTGTTTCTCGTCCAACCCGTTCCTGGCTCGACTGACGTCTCGCTGTCCCCAGACTGGCCCGCCTTGGAAGACGAGTTGGCGACATGTTTGAAGGATCGGGAGAATGCCAATCGAACGGAACGGTTCGGGCGACTGGCTCGCCGTGTGGTCGAATCCGTGAGCCATCAGCATACTCCCGATAAGAACTTGATGCCGCTGGAAATCCGGATCCTCGACGGCTCCAGCGATGCGGGAACCACATTGGAGATTCGCGGGAATGATACCCCAGGATTCCTTTATGAGTTGACGAACGCGACCGCTCTGAACGGGCTTTCCGTTGTGCGGATGAGCATTCGATCGCAAGGAAAACAGGTGCGTGACCTGATCACCGTCGTCGATGCCCACACGCACCGCCCGCCGGATCCCGCCCGGTTGCAGAAGCTGTTGGTGGCGATCGTTCTCGTCAAGCACTTTACCCATCTACTGGCACAAGCTCCGAACCCGGTGCAATCACTGAAACACTTTCGAGAGCTTCTCGAAGGTTTGAACGCCCGTCCCGATTGGGCGGATCAGTTGATTCCGCTTCACAATTCGGATGTGTTGAGTCGACTTGCCAAGCTGTTGGGAGTGAGCGACTTTCTCTGGGAAGATTTTTTGCGGGTGCAACACCAGGAACTCTTCGCGATGCTGACGGATTTGTCCGTGCTCGAATCGGCTAAGGACCGCACCATCCTCGCGATCGAACTTCATGACGAATTGGCCGAGGTCCAGCCCGACGACTACAAGGATGTGCTCAACGCCTTCAAGGACCGAGAAATGCTTCGCGTCGACTTACGCCATATTCTCGGGATTCAAACCGCCTTCCGCACGTTTTCCCAGGAGTTGACGGCCGTCGCAGAGGCGACCATTGAGGGGGCCTTGTCGATCTGTTGGGAAAAATTAACCCGAGAGTACGGAATCCCCTTCCTCCCTTCGGGCGAACCGTGCCACATTTGTGTCGTGGGGCTCGGGAAACTCGGCGGTCGGGAAATGGGATACGCCTCCGACATCGAGTTGATGTTCCTTTACGACCAAGACGGAGAGACTCGCGGCAACCGAGTGATCTCGAATCATCAATTCTTCGAACAACTCGTGCAGCAGTTTCGCAAACTGATTTCGACCAAACGGCAAGGGATCTTCGAAGTCGACCTCCGGCTCCGACCCTATGGCAACGCGGGGCCGTATGCGGTCACGTTGGAAGCGTTTCAAAAGTATTTTGGAACGGGGGGAGATGCCTGGCCGTATGAACGGCAGGCTCTCGTCAAACTCCGTTGGGTCGCTGGAGATTTGTCCCTGGGGGACCGAGTGATCGAACTCCGCAATGAGATTCTCTATCGAGGAGAAGCATTTGATGTCCGGTCGATGCAGGCCATGCGAGAACGGCAGATTCGGCAGCTGACTCATGCCGGGACTTTCAATGCGAAACTGAGTCCGGGAGCGGCGGTCGATTGCGAGTATTTCGTACAGGCCTTGCAAATCACATTCGGCCATCTCTCGCCGGAACTCCGCTCGACGAACACCCGCGAAGCCCTCAAGGCGCTCGAAACCTTCGGCATTCTTCCCCAGCAGGAACGCCTCCAGCTTCGAGACGCTTACCGCTTCTTCCGTCGCGTGATCGACGGCCTTCGCGTCGTGCGAGGAAACGCGGCCGACCTGAATGTGCCCCCTCTGGACACAGAGGAATTCCTGTATCTCGCCCGGAGATTGGGATACGGCCCCAAGACGGAAAAGTTAAGTGAGGATCTCAATAACCAAGCGCAGCGAGTCGTCGAAATCACCGGACAACTGGAAACGATCCAGTCGCAGGCCCAACCGAAGGGCTGATCCGGCAACTCAGAAACTATCCGGAACGTCTGACGACACACTGTATCTGGTACGGAAGCGTGGACATGACCACTCGATTCCGTAAAGACACCGACATTTCCGGATAGACTCGCAGTGGCTGGCAGTTCTGGATGCTAGGGCTACCATACGTCGGTGGTGTGACTGTCAACTGATGAGAGCCAGCATGTCTGAGTCGCGTGATCGTGTTGTTGTCGTAGGGGGAGGAGTAGTCGGGGCAGCGTGCGCCTACTATCTCGCTCAGTCGGGCTTCTCGGTGACGATCATCGACCAGAAGCAGTTTGGCTCTGCGTGTTCCCATGCCAATTGTGGGTACGTCTCCCCGAGCCACATTTTGCCGCTCTGCCGACCTGGAGCCGTCGGGAATGCTCTGAAGACGATGTTTCAGAAGAATTCTCCGTTCAAGATGCGGTTTCGTCTCGATCCCAGTTTGTGGTCCTGGCTGCTGAGTTTTGCCCGTCACTGCAACGAGAAGGACATGTACGCCGCCGGATTTGCCCGACAGGCGTTGCTTGATTCATCGAAGGACCTTTACCGCGACCTGATCACCGGCGGCACGCTGACCGATTGTGAATGGCAGGAACTGGGGCTGCTGTTCGTGTTCAAATCGCAGTCCCATTTTGAGCACTACCGAGAAACCGACCAACTGCTTCGTGAGAAGTATGGCCTGGGAGCGAAAGCGTATCCCGAACAGGAACTGCTGGAACTGGAACCGGCGCTCAAGCCCGGTGTCGCGGGAGCCTTTCTCTACGAGTGTGACGCCCATTTGCGTCCCGACAAACTGATGTCTGCCTGGAAGCGACGGCTCTTCGAAGATGGTGTCGAAATCCTAGAAAACTGCACCTTTCAGGGATTCGATCGATCACGGGGAAAGGTCGGAACGGTGCAAACCAGCACTGGCCCCATTGCTGCCGAGCAGGTGGTCGTCGCGACAGGCGCCTGGACTCCACTGCTGAAGAATCAGTTGCACAAAGCGTTGCCCATTCAACCGGGGAAGGGGTACTCGATCACAATGAACCGACCGGCGGTCTGTCCCAAATATCCGATGATTTTCGAGGAGCATCGTGTGGCGATTACGCCGATGGACTCTGTCTACCGGGTGGGTTCGACGATGGAGTTCGCGGGCTATGACACGTCACTCAACGAGCAACGTTTCAGCTTATTGACCGAGGGCGCCAAACTCTATCTCAAAGATCCGCTCGGAGAACCGGTCTTGGAGAAATGGTATGGCTGGCGACCGATGAGCAGCGATGGAGTCCCCTTTATCGGGAAACTGCCGGCCTACCAGAATGTCTGGGTTGCCGCTGGCCACAGCATGCTCGGCCTGTCCATGGGCTCCGGAACCGGCAAGCTGATCAGTGAATTGATCACCGGGGCGGTGCCGCATGTTGATCCAGCGGCCTATCGAGTCGATCGCTAAAACACGGAGAATCTAACCTGCTTTGCGCACCTGGTTTT
>JAGQQQ010000667.1 GCA_020426125.1 Planctomycetaceae bacterium | reverse complement strand
GATCGACTCCGCGTTCTCCAAGATCAAATCGCTTTCCTTGACCACGGAGCTATGGCACGCGAGGCACTTGGCTTCAAGGATCGGATAAACGTCCATATAGAAGTCGACGGGGCGTCCGAGCGCCGGATCTGCCGGGTCAATCGCTTCCTGGGCCAACACATCGACTGTCAGCGCGGTCGCGGAATAGAGTGCAGGCAGGCACATCAGTAAGAGGCGGCAGGAAACATTCATGCGTTCGGTACTCAATAGAATGCAAGTTCGTCAGTTCGATGGCACGGCATCTCACATGGCATGTGCCACGCTGGGCCAAACAAACGATCGTTATTTCACAACTTTCACTGTCACGGGGATATCCACTTGGGCTTCCCCATCGTGTTGCATCGTCCCGCGAATCACCAGATTGTTGACCGCCCCCTCTGGAGCATCCGCCGCAGCGGTGATGGTGATGGTGCCTTCGGTTTGATCGCTGGGGATTTCCGGTGTGTCGGCGGTGAGGCCGGTGGTTCCCGGGGGGAGGGGGAGCGTCAACTTGACCGGCCCGGTTGACCCGAGTTGACGCGTGGCCTGCACTTTGACCTGCAGTTGCCCCCCCTGCTTGAGATTGCCCCCATCGGGGACGGTCGCGGCAAGTTTGACAGGAGCCGGTTTCACCACCACAACGATGGGAGTCGACGGCGGCGTGAAGTTGATGTTCTTGGGAGCGGCCGCTTTCTCGGCGTTGGTCGCCTCGGTTTCAGCGGCCTTGCGAACATTCTCCGCGTTCGTGGCCACCGCTTGGGCTTCCTTCTCTGCGGCCTCTGCCGCCACTTTGGCTTGTTCCGCAACTTTCGCGTCTGCCTGTTTTTTTGCGAGATCCTGCTCGGCAGCTTTGATGGCGGCCTCAGCCTCGGAGAGAGCTTTCTGCTGAGCGGCTTGCTTCTGGTCGGCGGTCTGCTTGGCCTGAACAGCGGCGTCTTTTGCCTTCTGGGCATCGGCCAGGGAGGTCACGGCCTTGTCCAACTCGGCTTTGGCTTGATCCGTTGCGGTCTTCATCGCGTCGCGAGTTTTCGTGAGTTCCGCGAGAGCCGCGTCGGCTTCTTGCTGTTTCTGTTGGGCATTGGTCACGGCGGTCTGAGCATCCGCCGCCGCCTTCTTCAGGTCCTCATTCTCCGGCTGGGCGGTGGCTGCTTCCTCGGCCTGCTTGGCGGATTGCTCCGCCGCGGCAACGGCGGCTTTTGCTTCCTCAACCGCCTTTTGGCTTGCCTGGACTTTTGCCTCAGCCGCAGCCAGTTGTTCCGCAGCCGTTTTGTGCTTCGCTTCGGCGTCCGCTTTGTCCTTTGTCGCGGTGGCGAGCGTTTTCTCCTCCGCAGCAAGTTTCTCAGTCGCCTGAGCCGCTTCTTTCGTGGCCTGTTCTACCTGTTGCTTCGCCGTGGCCATTGCCTGCTGTTTTTGGGTCAGCGTTGCCTGGGCTTGCTGGGCCATCTGGTTGGCCTGATTCAGGGCATTGACCGCTTCGTTCTTTTTGTTGGTCGCTTCCGTTTGGGTGGCCTTGGCGGCGTCGGCAATGGCTTTCTTTTCCTCGTGAACCTTTTTGAGCCGTTCCGCTTTGGCGGGATTGCGACGGTACGCCACCTGCCCCTGGGACTTCAGCCAAAGCGTATAGGTCCCCGGAGGAGCATTGTCCTTCACGAACATGCGGAGCACATTCTCCGCTTGTCCTTTTTCGATGGCGGAGTTTGGGAAGTCGATGTTGGAATTCTTCGGCATGTCCTGAACATTGAGGGCGACCTTCTCATCGAACTCCCGTTTTTCCAGTTTGACGGGGATGAGAATCTGTCGGCTTTGATTGGCCTCAATGCGATGGACATCTGTGACAATCTGGAATGGAGCCGGTTCGGCCATCACCGTCACGGCGACGCGATCGGCCAATCGCACAATCGCGGGCTGATTCCCAGCGAAGCTCCAGACGACCGTTGCCGCACGAGCTTGCCGAGTCAGCGTTCGTTTGGAACTCGTTTCCGCCTGTCGCGCCAGCTCAAGTTCGTTCGTCAGGTTGGCAATGGTCTGTTTCTGAGCATCCAGTTTCTGCTGGGCTTCCTGGTATTTCGCGGCCGCTTGATCCAGTGCTTGCTTGCTTTGTGCGGCTTGGTCAGTGAGTCCCTTGTTGTCGGGAGCATCCGCCGCGGCTTTTGCGGCGGCATCATGTTCGGCTTGGGCTTTGTCGAGGGCCTGCTTCGCTTGATCGACGGCCTTCTGCAAATCCGCAACTGGCTTGCTCCCGTCGTCGATTGCCTTCTGCTTGTTGACCACGGCCTTAACGGCTTCCGGGTTCATCGTTGTCGCCGTCCCTTGAACGCGGAACGCATACAACCCCGGAGAAGCGTCCTGAGCGGCGGTTGCCACCAAGGTTGCAGAGTTGGCTTTTTCGGGGATCACGACCTCGGGGCATTGGATCCCCTGGGGAAGGTTCTGAGCCGAAACCGTAATCGAGCCTTCGAAGCCATCTCGCCGGAAGGCGTAGACTGTCATCGGGAAATTGTCCCCTTGCCGAAGTCCGGTCGGCCAAGTCTGACCGGCGGTCGGGGCGGAGGGCGTCACGGCCAATCGAAAGTCAGGAGTTCTACGACGAAGATTCAGACGATAAAGCAGACTGGCATGTCCCCGGGACTCCCAATACCGATCTCGAAGGGTCACCTGATAGGTTCCCGTTTCCGGAATGTCGAGTTGGAAAGACGGATCGTCTGTCTTGGTTTCAAAGACGTTCTGTTGGAATTGAGTGGTATTGTCATCCTGGACCGTCAACTGGCGCAGATCTTCCGTCCCATCGTCCTTCTTTTTCACTTGATAGACGTACAAAATCGGGTCTGTTGCCCGTCCTAATCGCTCTGCCACCACGTCGATTGAGATCATCTGTCCCGCTTCGGCCTCGAACCGAAAATTGTCAACATCCTCCACAGTGGAAAACTGTGCCCCGACCTCTGTGGGGACCGTGATTGTCTGGGCCTGACCTCCCTCATTGTTGGGTTCTTGTTCCACAACCACCGGAGATTCCGCGATCCCAATCAACAGAGGGTTGGAATCAACACCATTGTGATTCAGACGAAACGAGAATGCGTCCGTCCCCGCACTTGAAGCCGCAATTCGATTGTCCGGCGTCAAAGTGTCCGCGTTCGGGGGAACCGCGATGAATAGGGAGAGCTTCTCGAGCGATACTCCGCGAAGTTCCGTATCGGCTGGTTCCCCCCCTGGAAGGTTGTAACCGAACAGTGTGAATTCCGATGTGGTTCCCGCCTGACCGGCCGGGGGAAGAGAGTACTCCAAATACGGACGCGTCGACGTGAGGAGTCGGTAGACATATTCATTTCCGTTTTTATACGTCATGTCATGAAGCAAGAGCAGGTATTGGCCATCCGCCGGAACCTCAAACACCAAAACGGGGTCGTCCCCTTTGACGTTTCGAGACGTGGCAAGACGTCGCCGACCTTCACTGTCATAAATGGAAAGCACGGCATTGAGTTTGGAGTCAATCCGCTCGGCCCAGACGTCGAATACGATGCGCTGTCCTTTAGTTCCGGAGAACTGGAACCAATCCAAGTCGGTGCCGGCTTCCATTTGTCCATTGACGACGGTATCGAGTTCAAGCGGTTTGGCTTTCACGGGGTCGCCGTTGTCGGTCTCCTCCGTCTTTTCGGTGAGTGTGCCGACAACAAACCTGCGAGGATTGCTAAATCCCCAGAGCCCTCCAGCGCGACATTCATAAATTCCGCTGGGGACACTCGGATCCACTTTCACGAGGAAGACATTGGGGATGGGAACCTGCTGACCATCTTTCTCGGTCGTCTTCGGAAAGGCGGTAATCCCTGGATGTGAGAATGCGAGTTGATTCACTTCTTCCAGGTCATCTCCAGCAAGAATCCTCAACTCAATCTCAGTCCCGGTTCGGGCACCCGGAGGAGAGATCGCATAAAGCCGAGTCTGTGGAAGTTGGGCCGCAGCGGTCGTCACGAAGGAGACGAGAGCGATACAAGCCCAGGCGAACGTCCATCGAGTCGACACCGACCGGCGGACGGAACCACGGAACAAGCCAGTGGAAACAGGCGAGCGAAACATATTGTCACCAACGCATGGCAGGCCCGATGGCTCACCTTGGTGAACCATCGAGTGAAAGCGTCCAGGAGAGGAGGGAAGTAAACGACAGTGGTTAGGAAGGATTCAGGAAAAGTCAGAATGCGATTCCCAAAACCCCAATCCCGAACCCCGATTAGTGATTAAACAGGAATTCCTTCGTGTTGATCAATGCCCAGAGGATGTCCTCGTAGGCGATCTTCGTGTTGTCTTTGTGCTTCTCAATGTGAGCCAAGGCGATCTGCATTTCGTCCTGCTCGGGTTCACGAGCATAGACCCAGCGATAGAGTTCCTTGATCTTGTCCTCATCGGGACGGTCGGACTGATTCGCCAACATGTGAGCACGACCGGAACCATTGCTGATCTTGTTCTGGACTTCACTGCTGTTCAGCAGGTGCAGACTCTGGGCCAAGTTGGCTTCCTGAGACCGTTCGCATTCGCAGGCCGTGTCCGCTTGAGGCTGGCCGAAGACTTTCAGGAAATACGGACCGACCGACAAGTCGGGAAGCTGTGTCGCCCGGCTTCCGGCGGGCATCCCTGAGTATCCTTGACTGGTATTTGTCACCAGATGGAATGCGTCATACAACGCTTCCGCAGTGAGGCGCTTGGGATAATACCGGGAGAAATTCTGCTTGTCCTTCAGATTGTGATCATTCGGCATCGCCGACAACTGGTATGCGGAGGATTTGCAGATCGTCTTCACCAGTTGCTTCAGATCGAAACCGCTCTGGATAAAGTGATAGGAGAGTCCATTCAGCAGTTCCGGGTTCGACGGCGGATTCGTTTCGCGCATATCATCTTCGGGTTCCACGATTCCGCGGCTGAAGAAGTGCTTCCAGTATCGGTTGACGAGGGCTTTCGCGAAGAATGGGTTCTCGGGTTCGGCCATCCAGTTGGCCAGGTAAAATCGGGGATCCCGTTCGGCTGGAATGTCGTATGCCTCCGTCCCGAGACCAGCTGGCTTGAGATTCTGTTTGCTCCTGGGATTCTGTGCCTGGGCAACGCCATCGTTATGGAAGACGCGGCGATCACGCACTCGGTTTCCGACTTCGGCTCCCAGATCCTTCTTGCCCACTCGGCTAAAGAAGGCGGACATGCTGTAGTAGTCGTTTTGGCTCCACTTCTCGAATGGATGATGGTGGCATCGGGCACACTGGATGCGAACTCCCAGAAACAGTTGGCAGACATCTTCGACTTGATCATTCGACGCCGCCACTTCTCGGTACCAAGTCACAGCCGGATACTGGAGTGGATCCCCAGACGCAGTGATGATCTCTTTGACAAACTGATCGTAGGGCTTGTTTTCGTAGAGAGAATCCCAGATCCATTGATGGAATTGGTAGGTTCCTTCCTGATCTTCGTTCTGACGCTTCTTGTTTCGAAGAACCGAATTCCACTTGTTGGCGAAGTAGTCCGCATACTCGGGGCTGTCGACGAGTTCATCGACAACACGATCCCGTTTATCGGGACTGCTGTCCGCGAGAAACTCACGAACTTTCTGCTCCGTGGGCAAAGTGCCTGTGATGTCGACATACACGCGACGCAGAAACGTCGAATCGTCCGACAAGGGAGACGGTGGAATCCCCAGGACCTTCAGCTTCTCGAAGACCGCTTCGTCGATGAAGTTCTTGACCTCCGGCGTACTGGCGACCTCCGCTCCCAACGGAACAGTTGCCCGGAAGGTCGCGACCTGTCCCTGGTACCGCGCCATCACAGCCACTTCCCCAGAGAGATCGAGAGTCGTAACCAGGCCGGTTTCATTGGTCTCCGCGAGTTCAGTGTCATTAGGCTCGAAGAGGGCCATTCGTGTGACATCTTCTTTGCTGCCGTCGCTGTAGGTGGCGATCACCGCCACTTGCTGATCGGATTTCTGATCCATGACACGTCCAGCGGGAACACATTCAATTTTCGTGACCACGGGATCATCGTCGCTTCCATAGGGCATTCCTTGCTCGATCCAGCGACGAACCATTCGGTATTCGTAGCTGTCCTTGTCCATTCGCTTGCCACCTCCGTGAGGCGACTCGCCAATCGGTTTGGTCAGGAGGAGGCTCTTGTCCGGTGCCGGGGGAAAGATTCGCCGGCCACGGGACTCTTTGACAAGAAACTCGAAGTCATCTTCTGGATAAAAGCCGAGCAGCGAGAGTTTGAAGCCGTTCTGACCACTCGCTTTCCCGTGGCAGCCCCCGCCGTTGCAACCCAACTTGGTGAAGACGGGGACGATTTGGTTCTTGAAGTTAATCGGTTTGGTACTGGCGAAGTCTTCGACCGTAACATCGATCGAGGCGGTCTGGTCCCCCATCTTCGCCGAGACCGTGGCCGTGCCATCTTGTAAAGGTGTCGTCAGACCATCGGCATCGATCGCGACGATGCCTTCTGGGGAAGAGGTGAACTCAACCGTTCTCGTCACATCGGTCTGTCGTCCGGAGGTGTGGTTGGCCGACACCAGCAGTTGAATGCGGGCATCCCTGCCAACAATCTTGAGGCCGGTTTCCAGTTCCGGGCCGATTGACAACGACGTCACCGGGCCGACGTCCGTTGCGTTGAAGGCGAAGACTGGCATCGACATCACCGTGATGGCGAACAGGCAAGTCAACAGGCGGGTGATCGTGACCATGGGCATGATCCAGCAGTCAGGAGGGATGGATTGCGGGGTGCGCTCCCTGCACCTTTGGAGGGATTTCTTCTAAAGAACATATCAAGCCGTTGTTACGTGTCAAGAAGGGGAAACATTTCAGTTTGAAACGGGAGGAAAATTTTGGGCAATTTTCCCGATGATGACGATCCATGGAATCGACTCCGAATTCCGGCAGCGGCCCAGTTATTCCTTATCGATCAAGGTTCGATTCCGGGGCCTTACGGGCTTCTTCAAGATGGTCAGAATTTGCTGTTTTGGGTGTCTCACAAACCTTCTGGATTCAGAAGTTTTCGTGACTGCGGAAGCAATTCGGAAGCCATCCATTGGGAATCCGAGACCTTGACAGTCGTCTCATTGTTAGACATTCTCGGCGGAGTCATAACTTGCGGCTTGGGGAAGAAGTCGCGTGGGGCGGGCAGGAGATTTCGCCGAATCCGAGTTTGCACACACCGAAACGGGAAGATCAATGAGACGGTTTGTCATGCGGCCAGGCTCCCTTTTGCGGAAACGAATTTCAAAACGACGAACTGCGATTTCTCAGTTAGATCACCTGGAAGACCGGACGTTGTTGAGCTTTCCTGAAGCTCCGTTTCCGGCCGTTGAACTCTATCCCAACCAGTTTGGGAATGTTTCGCTCGATGGACTGACTCTCAATGCGTCCGAAACGGACCGCTTTCGATTCCTGTATAATTCCGATGGCCCGTTGATACTTCAGACCACGGGATCACTCGATCCGGTGATGGCGTTTTATCCCGTTGACGGAGTTCCCCGCGCGATTCGTGATCTGGGAGGGGCCGGCCAGAACCCGCTGATTTTCCGGACCGCGATCCCGGTCGGTGAGATCCTGCATGTCGCCATCCAGCCGGATTTCGGCAGTCCACTGGGAGCATACGGACTCGAAATCGACGGGCCCGCGAACACATTCCAGACGGTCGCCATTTCGTCCGTCAATCATGACGGGCAACGACTCAACGAAACGATTGGGGCCGGGACTGATTACGACTTCTACCGGTTCACCCCCACAACCGGCGGCACCTGGCGGATTGAAGTCTCCCCGGATGCGGGTTTTGATGTCAGCATTCATGTCTTTGATGAGAACGGAGTCCCGATAGCCGGAGACTTCGACGCCCCTTTGAACGCGGGCGGACGCGGCGTCTCCGAGGTGGTTAACATTCCGGTCTCCTATGGGGAGAGCTATTTCGTCCGAGTGGACGGCGTCGAAGAGGTCGCGGGAGACTATGACGTCCTGATTGCAGGCCCTGATCCCAACGCTTTGCTGGACGCGCCGTTCCCGTTCTTTCAGACACTTTACACCAATCAAAAAGGATTCGCATCGACAGGGCTCCAATCGATGACGGGACCCGGTTATCCCGATGTCTACGAAGTGTTTCTCGACAATATGGGAACCGTCACCGTCAAAAGCTCTTTGATTGGGAATCCAATGGAACCTTTAATCGCATTTTATCAGGGCGATGGGCCTGCGGATCAACTGAGCGAAACTGGGGTCCCCCCCCTCGAGCAGGTCCTGAGTCGAGGTGACGTCCCGGGGCACCAGCGGCAC
>JAGQQQ010000666.1 GCA_020426125.1 Planctomycetaceae bacterium | reverse complement strand
GACTGGGAAGTTGACAAAGTGACTTTGACTCGTCTGTCCGATAATCCCAGAGCCAGACCTGCTTGTGGTTGTTCACAACGAGTTTTGACGAGTCGGGCGACCAGGCCACCCCTTTCGCATTTCGCAATTCATATTTTGGTCCATCAGCGAAAGCGGAACTGTTCCAAATCCGCACAGACTGATCGTTGGTGGAAACGACGGCCAGCCAGTTCCCGTCCGGGCTCCATTTGAGTTCATGTGTCCCTTGCTTGTTGAAGAAAAGCGATTCCAGGATTAACTGGCGATGATCACGCCGATAGATCCGAATTGCCTTGTCAAATAACGATCCCACGGCCAGCTGAAGCCCGTTGGGGGACCATTCGGCTGCGGAAACGAAATCTTCCGGAGATGCGCTGACAACGTTCCAGCGTTTGCCATTGAGGACTTTGGCGGGTTGGGCGACAAGTCCTGGGAGAACATCGTCTGGACTTCCCGGTTCCCAGGCTGCGGGACGCAACATCTCCGTCGGGGTCTCGGGTGTAATCGCGTGCCCCCCCTCAGGAGGGGGTGGCACATCGTCGACCTTGACCCAATTGGCGCCGTGAATGGTGCCGTGGTGGCCGTTGCCGGATTTGTCGAGGAGTTGTTCGCCCTGTCCTTCGCGAAAGTCGTAAAGGATGAGTGTGTCCGGTTCGGCAGCGAGCGTCGCCGGCGGATCAAACGGCCCATTGTACTTCTGGCCGGCTGATATCCGAAATACTTCAACTTTCCCTCGAAATGATCCGTTCTCCCGTCCGATCGTAATTCGCTCTTTGAGAACTTCGTGCTCCTTGAAGATATAAAGGCCCGCGTCTCTGACGGATGACACCTGGCCATTTACATAGAGCGACGGATTTCGCACGCCTCTCTGAAATGTCGCAGCGATGTGAACCCATTTCCCTAAGCTCTCCGAAAGATTTGCGTAGGAGTCGTGCCATCGAAATTCCGGCTTTGCGGATGCTGGATCACTTCGAATGGCCCAACTCGCGTTGATCCGTCCTCCCGACTTCTTAGGGTCAACGAGGATACGGAATTCCGGCCCTAAAACGGAGTTGGAAAGGCGAACGACGCTCTGCGTCTTCTCGGAAACCTCATCGATCCAAAACCACCCTTCGACGGTGATCGTCTGTTTGGTATTCAGAATGAAGCGGCGCATGTCGACTTCGACGTAGTCGTCGACGCCATCAAATTCGAGCGAGTAGCTTGCAGAATGGCGTTCCGACTCTGCGGTTGGAGTCGCCCCTTGCTTCGATACCAGACGGAATCGTCTGACATCTTGATCGGTCGAGTATTTATGCGAGGAAAAGACGATCTCTTTATTGGACGAGGGGAGAAGATTCACTGACTGTGCGTGAATCCGAGAAAGAAAAGGGATCTCTTTGGGGTTCGACCACGAGGAATTTGCGTCCTTGCGGGCTGCAATCCAGGTAGTGATTCCCGTTGTTCCACCGAGGTCATTCCGATTGAAAACCAGGACGTTGTCGTTCATACAAAGGCGAGCATCAAAGTCATCCAGGTCAGAGTTGATCTTGCCTCCGATGAGTTGAGGTTTTGACCATTGATCGTCAACCCGTTTCGAGATCCAAAGATCGACACCCCCTTCTCCGCCTGAACGGTTCGACATATAGATGAGTTCTTGACCGGTGCGGGACAGGCATGGACCAGATTCGTTGGCCGGAGTGTTAATCTCGGATCCAAGGTTCACCGGAGCAGACCAAGGTTCTTCTTTCGATTTTCTCGTTGAACGATAGAGGTCGTATCCGCCGATGCTGTCTGGCCGCCAGGTACTAAATAACAACGTCAGTCCATCAAAACTGAGGCAGGGCCACATCTCGTAGAAATCCGAGTTGATCCCCGCATCCAATTCCTTGGGAGTGCCCCAAGGATCGTTCAGAGTCGGTCTTGTCGATTCCCAGAGATTGAGACCATCTTCCTCCTTCGTCCCATTCGCGCTGTAGATCATCGACAAGCCATCGCCGGACAATGTAGGCTGCGCCTCGAAACGGTTTGAGTTGATTTCCCCTTCAACCCTTTCTGGCCCGATCCATTCCCATTCATTGTTTTCTGTAACGAGTGCCTGAATCGCCGGGTTGTCCGGGAAATGTTCCGGAGTGGCCGAATCATTCGTCTCAATTCGGCGAATTTTGAACGCCGTTTTCCCGTTGCGAGAGAGTGAGAGCGAACCACTCACCAAAGACAGTTCGTATTCGTGAAACAGGTCTCCTGGAATCGTCACTTCCACATCGCCAGTACGAATCCGGCGACTCCTCTTTTCTCCCGGCTCGATTTCCCAACCTTCGACGATCGGCTTCCCTTCTCTCAGAACAGAGACAGAGATCTCTTCGGCAATCGCTGGATCAACTTCAATGACCACATCGCCATAGTCTGTCGAGATGCGGTAGATGACGCCGAACCCCATTAGGAAGAAGATCGACAAGGCCACGTATATCAGCGGCTTGCGTGGCTTCATGCCGGATGGCGTAGACGCTGGTTCCGAACACAACAGAGTTGTCGGAGCTGTGGAATCGGCAGGCTGGGCGATCAACGTCGGCCGACCCGAATTGTTCGGTTTGGCGAAAAGAGATTCCGGTGGATTCGTTCCCAACGCGGTTCGGTCGGATTCGTGCGCAAACTGCAACATCGACTCTGCGACTGCCGACGGAGACGATGGGCGCTGTTTGGGATTTTTGGCCATCATCCGTGACAGCAGGTGTGCCAACTCGTCTGGGACGTCCAGGCGTTCGGTGCGAACATCCGGCACCGGGTCGTTCGCGTGACGCATCAGGGTCTTCAAGGCGTTGCGGTCTCCATCGATCCGGTATGGGGGGCGCCCCGTCAGCAGGAAGAAGAGTGTACAGCCGAGACTATAAATGTCCGCACGAATATCGACGGCGTGCGTATCCAGGGCCTGTTCGGGAGCCATGTAGTCGGCGGTTCCCATGATCTGGCCGGTCGTCGTCTGCTCCGCGTGGGAATGGGGATCATCCGCTTCCTCGTGAAGCAACGCGAGGCCGAGGTCAAGAATCTTGACGATCCCTTTCGAGTCGAGCAGCAAATTCGATGGCTTGATATCTCGGTGAACAAGTCCGATCGAGTAGGCTTCCTGCAATCCGAGCGCTGCTTGACGAATGATCTCACAAGCGTTCGAGACGGAAAGCGGCCCGCGTCGAGAGATCAGGCTGGTGAGATTGGGGCCGTCGATCAATTCCATGGCGAGGAAGTGGATCCCATCGACTTCGCCGGCATCGGTGGCTCGGACAATATGGGGATGGTCCAGTTTGCCAACGGCTCGAATCTCCCGTCGAAACCGGCTCACGAGCGATTCGTCCTTGAGACTTTCGGCCGGCAGGACCTTCACGGCGACAATGCGGCCCAAGCTGACATGCTCGGCGCGATAGACGGACCCCATTCCCCCTTGGCCAATCAATTCGATCAGCCGATACTCACGAAGAGTTTTTCCGGCCAGAGAGTCGGTATTCTGGTCCGAGGCCGTTGAGTTTGGAGGGGAATCCGGCGGAGACGCCAGATGCGAGATTCCATCATCCTCAACGAATGAAACGGGAGAAACCTCGGAAAACTTCCTTCCCAAAGTGAAATGGGTCGGAGTTTCCAGCCCGACGATTGTCTCTTCGCAGTTTTGGCAGGTCTCCAGGTGAGACTCAACCTGTTGCTCCGACGGGCCATCCAACTGGCCCTGGAGGTACTTCTCCAGCGTGTCGCGATTGGGACAATTCTCTATTGCCATTTAACCGGTCCCGATTGGCTTTGATCCGATGTTCCAAGTCTTTCCGCGCCGCGAAATGTTCGGCGGCTGAAAAATTAAACGCCAAAGTGTCATGGCACTTCTTGTTTTCCCCCAAATGACATACAGGGAACGGCTTATGACGAGAGGTGCGGGGTCGATTCAGTCGAGAAGATCACCGACTTCGTCGACGAGGCGGTTATGCACCT
>JAGQQQ010000665.1 GCA_020426125.1 Planctomycetaceae bacterium | reverse complement strand
CGCCGAGCGTACTGCCGGCTTGATCCCGATGCAGGGTGATCTCAACAAGGTTGTATGGAGAAACGCCCCATTGCTTGACGTATTTGTCTTGAACAGGGTCCCACTGATATTGCCCCAAACGGACGTCGCGGTTCATGTCCAAGTAGACATTCCGGAGTCCCCCCGCTTCGTTGGCGAAGGCGACATCACGAGCGGCTTGCTTAATGGCCAATGCCGCTTCGGCCGGTGTGATTTCGGCTCCCTTGCCCCAGCCCGCTTCCATCTCGATCACGGCGGCCAGCGCTGCGGCGTCGGCCGACTTTTGTAGTTGAGCCCTTGTCAGAGAGATGTAACTGATGTCCACCGCGAAGGCGGCAAACCCAAACAGCATGACCATCAGCCCCGCCGCGAGCACAAAGATGCCTCCCCGGCGTGACTGTTCCTGATGTGGTTGATATATGCGATTTTTCATGTGACGATCCCCACGAAGACGGCGCCCCGCGAACGGACGATAGGCAATTGTGTCAAAGACGAATGATTACAACGTAGGTGTCGATTCGAAGTGCTCACACCGACGAAACACTGATTCAGTCCGCAGAACCGGAGGACGAGTTGTCGATCGCCAGTCTGTGCACGTAGATATCATCGGAGTTGGTCAGGAACAGCCCGTCCTTGTCGTAGAACCGGATCTGAGTGCGGACAAATCGATTCACGCGATTTGCCCCAAACGTGACTCGTGAGTGACGAATCGAGTTATACGGATCATACGGATTCAAGTCGTCCCGGTTCGTGTAGAGCCGAATACTGAGATCGGACGTATCTCCAAAGGTTCCCCACGTTTCGGATTGTCCGTTGATAATCTTCAGATCGAGTGTGTTTTGATAACTGTTGCTGGCGGTGTCACTGTTGTCATTATTGTGCGGGTTCAGATTTGTCACCGTGGTATAGCGGATGACTTCGGACGCGGTCGATAACTCGGTCGGAGCGAACTGGCTTTTGTAGCCGACCAGCCAATCGGCCCACCACACCTGGATTTGCATTCCCCCCTGCTGAAAGCGGGGCAGCGTTCCATGGTTGAGTTCAAATAGCGTGTGCGTCCCGAAGTTGGCATTGGTCGGGCCAAAGACCGTTACGATCTGAGGGCAATCCGCATTGGGATCAGGAGTCTCGATGGCAAGTTCCCAGTCCTCTTCCACACGGAGGATTGGCGGTGCTTCGGCAAGTTCCTCTTCGAGAGACGAGGCGAGAACAGCGGACGCTGTCCATGCGGTCATCACCGCTCCTGCCAACAGCATGCAATGCAACAGTTTCGTTTTCATGAGTCACTCACCTTGTTGGTTCGGGAACCTGGCGATCTCGCGTCGCGAGACCCATGGTTTTGCGTCACCGCCTCGCGACGGGTATGCGTTTTCGTTCAACCTCAGCGACTCCGGCGCCAGCAGCATGCGTCCTCGATGAGATGGAAATCCCTCAACCGTAGGTCACAGAATCGGCAGATTGCGGAGAAATGCGAGAAAAGGCGAAGATTTCTTTCGAAATGATTGAAGTTGATCCAAACGGTCACTTCCCCGATCGATGGATAGTCTCCGGAGAAAATTCTATCCTGCCAACAGAAACGCCCTCGGCCGCGTAGATCCCGAAAGACAGGTTTCCCGACGTGGCCACCCCAGCAATGCGAGGAACGTCACGTGGCTGATGCGAATGAACAACAACGGCGCTATCGGGAATTTCTGGACTTGCTTCCACTGACGATTTCTCTGGCGGGACTTCCGCCCAGCGAACACGGGAAGTATTACTCCGAAGAGCAGATTGAAACCCGCCTGTTTGCCGTCCGACATGCTTACAAGGCCGCTCGAGGACTCGTCAGAGAATTGATCTCCAAATGAGCCTCTTGTGGCTGCCCGGCAGCGGGTGATCCGTACGAAAGGACCGTTCCATGTGGCCTCACGAAAACCCTTGGCCGCTGATTTTCGTATTGGGGATGCTCGCCACCGGATGCTTCGTCGCCTGGTATCAGCGAGGACAAGGCAAATACCTCATGGGCATTTTCGCCGCGTTTCTGCTGGCGGGACTGGTCTGGTACGGGGAGAAAGTTTGGGTGACCCCTCGCGAGCGGGTCGAAGCCGACATCCTGGCGATCACGGCCGCGTTTCAGCAGGGAAATCTGGAACAAACCCAGAAGTTCATCTCCTCGCAGGCCCAGGACCTGAGGCGATTGGTTCAGGCCGGACTGATGGTCGCTGACGTCCAGGACGACATGCGAGTTTCCGACATTTCCGTGGAGATGCTTTCCCAGAACACTCGCGCGAAATCCCGGTTTCGGGTGAACGCGACAGTCAAATTGAAGGCAAATACGGAATTCGTTCAGTACCAACCCACCCGCTGGGAAGCAAAGTGGCAGCTCGAGGGGGGGGAATGGAAGATGATCGACATTTTCGAATTGGATCCCATCACAGGGGAACGATTGGATCGAGTTGATCATCTTCGTGACTTTCTTCGCTTCCAAGGGAGCGCGATCTTTTCCGGTCAGCAATAAATGAGTTCCTTCAACAATCACACTGGAAACGGTCTCTCGCGGTCGCGGCTTGCGATCTTTGTTTCCGGCGGGGGGACGACCTTTGTCAATCTCGCGGATTCCATCGCGCAAAGTCGGCTGTCGGCGGGAATTGACCTAGTGTTGGCGAACCGGGAGTGCTTGGGGATCGATCGTGCCCAACAGCGGGAAATTCCGTCCCAGGTCGTCATCCGGGAGCACGGGGAGTCCGT
This sequence comes from Planctomycetaceae bacterium, assembly GCA_020426125.1. Taxonomy (GTDB): domain Bacteria; phylum Planctomycetota; class Planctomycetia; order Planctomycetales; family Planctomycetaceae; genus HKST-UBA70. Next base: position 366 of record JAGQQQ010000665.1, on the reverse strand, counting down.
GGAAAGTTACAGCGAGCGACTGTTTCAAATATGTCGCGATAGGGAAATCGACCTAGTGGTTCTCGGAGGATTTCTCAGCCGACTCTCCCTTCCCGAGGATTTCCACCAGCGCGTCGTGAATATCCACCCATCCCTGATTCCGGCCTTTTGCGGCCAAGGGATGTATGGTCACCATGTTCACGAGGCGGTCCTGGACCGAGGATGTCAGGTCTCCGGGTGTACTGTCCATTTCTGCGACAATGAATATGACCACGGACCAATCATCGGCCAGAGCGTGGTTCCCGTGTTAGACGGGGATACACCGGAATCCCTGGCCGCGCGAGTTTTCGAAGCGGAATGCGAACTGTATCCGAGAGCGATTCAGGC
>JAGQQQ010000664.1 GCA_020426125.1 Planctomycetaceae bacterium | reverse complement strand
TGAAACAATTGTCCCAAAGCCATCACCTGACAGGCCACTACCCGATTTGATCCGACTCCAACATCGCCTGCTCGTTCAACAATTGCTGCTTCTTTGACAACCGGTAAAAGCTCACACCGAAGAAGGTGAACAGCGAAGCAGGCATGCTGAGCATGAACAGGATGCTGTACATGTATGCTTTGGGACGGGCCGCGACGGCTGGGTCTTCGGAATCTTCCTGAGCGACCTTGCACATGGGACACGCCCACACCGGCGCCGGGGAAGCAGCGGCGCCCACGAGAACTGCGGCGACAAGCAAAGTCTTGATCCAGCGTGACATCAGTCCATCCTGTTCGGGAAACCCGAATTCTGGCTCGCTCAGAGCCGGTACAACATCCAGTAAATGATAACACCTGTCACAGACACGTACAGCCAAATCGGGAAGGTCACCTTCGCCCATTTGCGATGCGATACCCAATTTTCCCTCAAACCCTTGACGATGGTCACAATCGCCAGCACCGGAACGGTCGCCGCGAGGATCACGTGACTGATCAGGATCGAAAAGTAAATCGGCCGAATCACACCCGTTCCTGAAAACGGCTTTCCCCGTACGCCAGCGTATTCATGCAAAGCCCAGTGGTAAGTCAGGTAACAGCCGAGAAAGATCACGGACACCGCGAAGGACATCAGCATCATCTGCTTGTGCAACGCCACCCGTTTTGCTTTGATGGCGGCGAACCCCACCAACAGCATGAGTGTCGCCAGTCCGTTCAGCATGGCATTCGTCGACGGGAGTCGCTGCGCCCACCCGGGCAGTTTCTCCAGAGGATCCGGAAGGACTTCCGCCGCAAGCTTGGCTTTTTCCTGTTCAATGATTTCCGGCTGGGACTCCTGTACAGCCGCTTTCAACGAGTCGAGCGCCGCGATCGCCTCCAGAGTCGCAGGGCGATGCTTCTCGGGAGTTTCGATCCGTCCGCGAAGCACACGTTTCAGAGTGACAAGCTCCGTGTCCACAGCACTGTTGTAGCGACCGAGAATATTCCCCTCGGCGTCGACATGGATCAAGTTGTTGTCGTGGGCAAACTCCATTCCCGGAATGCGGTCTGTCCCGACGTTTTCCCAGGCGGAGACTTTGAAACCTTCTCGAATGAGTTTCCAGACTTCCTGGGGATCACCGGTCGCGAAGATCCATCGCTCCGGGTCCGCTCCCCAGATTGAGGCAAACTCGGACATGATCTCGACGGTATCATACTCCGGGTCGACCGTGATCGTCACGAACCGCACGTCCACATCGTCCAGTTCCTGGCTGAGATCCATGATCTTCTTGCAGGTCTGCGGACATTGAAAGGTGCACCGGGCAAACACGAAGTTGGCAACCCAGGGCTTCCCCAGCAAAGACCCCCGCGTGACGGAATTCCCGTTTTGGTCCAGCAATTGGAACTCGCCGACCTTGTTCACATCCCAGGGGACGGGGGCCTTGTCCGGCTCCAATTGAACAAATGGGGGAAGCTCCTGATCCGGTTCCAACAAAACGTCCGCACTTTTCGGCTCTGACTCAATTTCTTGCGCAATCGCGAAAGAAGCGAACCCCAAAACGGTCAGACCACAGAACCAGAACCGGACAGACGACATCACACACCTTGGTCGCGACGTGTCACCCAGACATCCGCCGCCAAACAGACAAATGCAAACCCGGCCGTCACCGCCAGACAGACCGGCAAAGACGGCATCGACGAGAGTGCGTCACTCCCAGAGCTCACAAATCTTCTTAGGCCGGCGACGCCGTAAGTCAAGGGGTTGGCTGCGATGATCCATTTCATCCAAGGGCTGTCATCCCCCGGAAACAACGCTCCGGAAAGCAGCCACATCGGCAATAACACCACGCTCATAATGCTGTGGTAGCCCTGGATTGAGTCCATCCGCCACGCGAAGAAATATCCGAGTGCGGTCAACCCCAGGGAGACAAGTGCCAGAAACAGGATCGCCCCCAGAATGTTGACCACCCCAACCACGAAATGCATCTCGGGGGCCAGTCCCACGAACTGGAGCAAGGGGGCCATCAGCACGAAGAGAAAGGCCTGAAACATCGCGAGCACGGTCCCG
>JAGQQQ010000663.1 GCA_020426125.1 Planctomycetaceae bacterium | reverse complement strand
TTGCCAGCGGCGTGGGGCTGACGAATGCGTGGCTCGCCGAACAAGGACTGCTCAGCTTAAAGACGTTGTGGGCCAAGCTTGCTCACCTTCGCTGAACCGCCGGATGCGGACCCGCATGTTCGGTGGTGTGGAGAGGGCGGTCAGTGATGACTGTCCTTACCCGATTATGCCACTTGTTGGTCAGTTGTCGAACCAAAACACAAGACGCGAATGCCCTTTGCCGTGATGAGTTTCGAGCATTGCCATTGCATGGAAAGCAGTCTGGACTTCGGGAGTTGCCTTTGTGATCGGATAGCCGAAGTGTTCAAGAGATTCGTGAACTTCATCGAGTGCCAGCCAGCTTGGTGAATGCCACGTTGGATTGGAAACACGGCGAAGTGTTTGTGAGCCGAGCTTATAGCGGGAAATCTCCAGTGGTGGCCCGAGAAACGATCTGCCTGATTCAATCAGTTCGTCGGCCTTCTGATTGGTTATTGTCCCCAGCGAAGGTTCGAAATGGTCACGATAATCGTGATCGTCAGCGACGTAGAAAAAACGATTCAAGACGGCCGAACCGTATTGCGGCGGAAGTCCCCGGGGTGAGTGGAGACAATGCTTCTCGATTTCCGCTTCATCGAAGTGATAGTTGCGACCGTCCCCAAGGGCATTGAATAATTCATAGCAGCGCCACCAGAAGAGTTCGCCCATGTTGAACGGGCGGATGGATTCATCGTCAGAGAACGGCTCGCGATCATCGGTGTAGTCGAACTCGATAAATGCGTGGATGTCAGTGCCCATGGCTGCAGTGATGTTGTGGCATAACGTTAACGATCACGTGGTCGCCGCGAACGACTAACCACTTCAATAAACTTAACTCGGCGACTCACGTGCATCGCCTGGTTCGCCGCTCCGGACATTGCACGACAAGCAAGTACAGGAACACCAGAATCAAGGCTTGCACGATTCGTAGTAATCGTCATGGCATTTGTCGATAAACGCAATCATGTCTTCGAACTGACCCTCTGCCATCCCATCGTGATAGATTTGCACCACGAATGAAAGCACAGATCCGGGTTCGTTCAGATATGGAGGTGCTGCGGTGGGGTAAAAGGAAATCGGATCGCGGCCCCGGCTCATGTCGGTTGTTACCCACGCAAGGAATTCAAGACTGCGGTGCCCTTCCTCATCGCGGAGGTATCGCATTTTAGCCCACGTGATTTGGTGTTTGTCGTCATGCCCCGTGTTCAGGAAGGCATAGCCGCCAAATTGCTCAAGAGATCGTCGAAGGTCAGTGTGATCCATATTGCGTCAAGCTAGAAATCGTGCCGCGGTGAAGTGCTCTTGATCGGCGAACTTGGTTATCTCTCAACAGACCATCATGAGAATATTGACGACCGGTTCCGGTGTCAACCACATACGCGATCGGCAGTTGCGACGAATCAGTAGTGTGATTTCGCCGAGGAATTCTTGCGCCGTCCAAACGAAAGATTTCCGCCCCCTTCGGCGTGGGCCACTTCGGGGGCGGCCCGTTGGGGGCGGTCCTCCCGGGGTGGGGCGGGCCGGTTCCGGGAACGTCCGAGGGGTTTCGACTCGGTCTCGCCGACGCTGCGGAGGAGCCGCCACCTCGAACCGCAACCTCGGTGATTGTTTGGCGAAGGAAGCCGGCTGTCCACACGCTCGCGAACAGTGCCCAGGGGCCGGGGACGCACCGAACAACAGGACGTTCATGCTACCGTGGCCGCGTCCGTTCGTTGAGCCGGTCGGGCTTGCGATGAGCCACGTTGGGTGTTCTTAACATCGTCGCCGTCGTGTTGAAGGCGAGATTGGGGCATCGGAGTCAGTGTCCGTTTCAAGCCACGGTGATCTTTGATAACCGCCTTGCGAAACGGGTTCTCCGTCGTGACGAACTCGGTCAGCGTGACCCCGAGGAACACCGTGCGGTCGGGGTTCTGCATCAGGCCGGACGCGAGGTCGAGGATGTGCTGGAGCCGTTGGTCGCTTCGCGTGGTGATGAACAGGACAACGTACCGCGAAGGGTCGAGAGCGTCGAACTGCGATTGGTGGGCGTCGTAGCCGCGAATCTTCCGTTCGATCGATTCGACGTCCATGCGAGAGCGGAGCCGTTCTGTGCTGTTGTCGAGTTCGATCACGAAGTTGAAAGTCCTTCCATCAGGATGCGTTAGCTGAAAGGCACAGTCGGGGTACATCCGGAACTCCCCTGCTTCCAGGCAGACGGAGTTCTCGCTTGCGAAGTGGTCGATGCGGATCCCTTCGGCATGGGCGGCGACGATCACCTTGGTCAGGAACTCCCTCAGGCAGAGCGTGTGATGGTGATGCCCGGCGGCGATTGCTTCGAATTGACGACGAGACGGCAAAGTTTCGTCGTAGCCATGAACCAAATGGTGCCCCTCGCGTGTCAGTTTCCAATAGTGCGGGGCTCCCCCTTCGCGAATCGTGGCCGAGGGGAAGTCCTGCACCATCCTCGCCGTTCGCAGCTGGCCGAGTCGGCGGCGAAGCAATCGATCCTGCGTAAACGGCTCCGGAAACGTCTTGCTCACTCGAAGCAGCTGATTCGCAGTGAAGGGATGCCGATCGATCATCGTCAGCAGATTGGCGTCGCGAAGTGTGATCCGGTGGGAAAGTTTTTCCGTTGGCATAGGGTGAGAAACGAGAGTACCGTGTCACCGACTTGTTCGCGTTCACTTTTGCTTGCATGAACTCCCGAAACCCCGGCTACATTAACAACGTCGACGAGCTGATTGATAACACCCGGCCCTGGGAGGCGGCCGCGTATTACGGCTACCCCTGGCCGGAGGGAAAGTTCAACGGCAATGTCCGGCTCCCCTGCCTGTTCAACGATGCCTGCAACCAGAGTTCGTACGGTGCCCTGAGCGTGAACGTCGACCGGCCCCACTCGCCGATTTACTGCCACACCTGCGGCATTCGCGGCAAGTTGATCGAACTGATGTGGGGCATGAAGCACGGCCAGCCGTTTGACGGCGACAAACTTCGTGGCCATCAGTTCAAAGAGATCATGGGCGACCTGCGAGCCATTCGAAGTCAGACCACTCCTCCATCATCCCCGACCCCACAGCCGATGGCCCCGGTTCCTTCCTTTGCGGAGTCCCCCGAACCGGAGGAACCGCTGGTCAACATTCCGCTCAAGGATCAAGAGAAGACCCGGAGTCTGGTCAATCTCTGGGAAGACCTCGTCGTCGACCCGGCGGAGATGCCGCCGTCGCCCGCGAAGTATTTCCGCCAGCGCCCCTGGCTCACCCCCGAAGTTGCCCGCAAATGGAAGATGGGCTACCTCCCCAAGAACGGCCCGCCCATGGCGGCTTGCTCTGCTCGCGAAACTCGGAGTTGGAGGTTCAAGATTGGATCGCGAGTCCAGCGTGCTGAGGAACCCGTCCCCGACGGCCTCCTGCGGGGACTGATCGTCTACGCCCACCTCAATGAAGCCGGCGACATCCTCAGCTACAGCGGCCGCGACCCCGACTTCGAAAAGAAATGGGAGAGATGGATCGCCGATGGCCGCCCCGAGAAGAAACGCCCCAACAAATACCGGTTCGTCAAAGGTTTCCACAAAGGAATCGAACTCTACCGCCAAAACCACGACCGCCTGAAAGACCGGCACCTCAAAGAAAACCTCGGCAAACACGGCCTGTTCGTCGTCGAAGGCCAAAACGACGTCATGCGACTCGACTGCCTCGGGATTCCGGCGGTCGGCCTCTGCTCATGCAAGGCCACGCAAACGCAAGTCGAAACACTGGAACGGATTGCGCAAACAGTGTGTCAGGGACGGCTTGTGCTGATGCCGGATTTGGATGAGGAGGGCGAGGCGGGATTCAAGGAGTTGTTGTGGGAGTTGGCGGAAAGACGATTACAAGTCGCTGTAGCGTGGACAAGGGCGGTGCTGGTCGAAGTAGTCGCACGAGAGCCGGAGTCCATACATCTGGATGAATGGATCCGGCTTTGGAAGAGAGCAGATTGAAGTTCCGCGAGAGGCGGTTAGCCAAAGTTACCGACTTCGTAGTCTTCGAAACCGCTGAATGGAAGTGCGGTCCAGGTGCCGAAGGCGTTGGGGGTGAAGTGGTCTTCGCTGCCGAGTAGGGCGATCCAGCCGCCGGTGTTGGGGGTAAAGTAAAGCAAGTCCGCGCGGCCGTCGCTGTTGAAGTCGCCGGTGTTGACTAAGGAACGGTTGGCCGGGGCCGTGTCCCAGAAGGCGGTTGCGGAGAGCATGCCGCCGGTGCCGAGTTTGACCCAGACTTCGCGACGGGAATTGACGATCGCTAAATCATCGAGGCCGTCGCCGTTAAAGTCATCGACCATGGGAGCGTTGTTCGCTGCGAGGTCGGTTGTGGTTCTCCCGGCATAGGTTGTGCTAAAGGCCTGGTTGGAAACATAGCTTAAGTAGTACCAGTAGCCTTGTCCGGCCTGGGCGATCAGATCGGGGCGACCGTCGCCGTTAATGTCCCCGGTGTTAAGGTGACTCACGGGGACGAGCGGGTTCCAGTTGGCGACGAGGCGGGTGTTCCAACGGGTGCCGGTCGAGATGCCGGCCCACCATTGGCCAGTCGCGGGACGATAGCCGAGGATGTCGTCCATCCCGTCGCCGTTGTAATCGCCGACGATGACCTGGGGATAAGCGGTCCCGGACCAGCGTCCCATGTACTGGTTGGTGAATCGCGTCCCATCGGAGACCGCCGCCCACCAGTATCCGCTGATCGTGAGGCCGATCACGTCGTCATTGCCGTCCCCATTGACATCGGCAACCTGCACATGCCGCCACCCGGCAACGTTATCCCGCGCCCACCCGCCGAAGGGAGTGTTTGTAAACGTCCCATCGCCGTTGTTTATTTCGACATGCCAGGAACCGTTCTCCCGTTGCCGGCCAATCAGGTCCATTAAGCCGTCACTATTGACATCCCCGGTCAACGTTTCCCAGGTAAACGCAGAGTCCCACGCCGGCCCCGGGGTGTCGCTAAAGTCGTTAATGTCCGAGATCCCGAGATGCCACGTCTTGGTCGCGTGGTTGAACCCGCCAACATCATTCGGAATCGTGTCGGGGCCAATTTGGAGTTCGAACGCCCCGCGGTCGACCCCCGGACCGGAAACTCGCGGAAACCCCTCGCCTCGTTGGTCATAGACGAGCGGATCCCCGTTCGAATCGACTGCCAGAGCGAGGCTGCCGGAGTCGAGAGCAGGACTGCCTGGAACGAGGGCGTGAGTTGGGCCTGTACTTCCGCCATTGTACGTGAAGTCGGTATCGAGAATTGAATCAATGGGAAGGACTCCGGTCCCGTTGAGACCGACGATGTTCCCTTGTTTGCCATCGACGAGCCCTCCCGACGAGTTTGCATCGCCGATGATGTTGAAGGAACTAGCAGGATCCAACGTCCCTGCTATGTCTGCCGTCGCACCTGTGTTTCCGGCAATGATCGAATTGTGAATGAAGACAGATGCTTGAGTTCCAGAATACAGTCCCCCAACGTGGTTACCACTAAACGACTCATTTCCAGTGATAGTTGAATTGATGATCGTTATTGACCCTGTCTCTACCGTAATTGCGCCACCAGCATTATCTGTCGAATTATCGGAAAATGTGGTGTTCGATACCTTCACAGTCCCTTGGACTGAAACCAACCCACCACCCGACACAAGGCTGCTGACTATCTTCAGGTCACCCGTGTTGTTTATTCCTCTTACTGTAACATGATCCAACAATAAGTGCCCACTATTGTCTACCGAAGAATGGATGTGTAGTCCGTGGATCTGAACCGTTGCTCCTGATTCAATGACAAACAGCCCGTTTGGGCCTTGAACACTACCGAGATTGTCTGGTTCGTTGATCGTCACGTCATCAGAGATTGCTGGCAGTCCATCTGATAACAATATATTAAACGTAGGCGTTTGAAACACGATAGAATCATGTCCGGGAGTCACATTTGCAATGTCAATTGCCTCGGGAAGTGTTAATTCCCCATCGTCGTAATTTCCGTCATTCAGATAGCTCGCACTGCTGACGACAATCTCCGCGAGCAAAGCCCTTGCTTCCAGTGATTCGGAATGGATTAAGAACCGTTGCGTTCTTCGTTGATTGCGTCGAAAGTACATTGAGAGCCCTTGAGGTTTTGCAGGCTGTGGGGGAAATTGTCGAGCCGTTCTCCCGTTAAGAAGCTCGACTTTCACAAGCATTTCATTTTCTTCGGCGAAATCAAGAAAAATTCTAGAAAAGACTTGACAAACCGAGATTTTTTTTTTGCAAGATCTTCATGGTCGGTTCTCTGCAGACCGTTTTGTCTCCGTAAACGAGGAGGTGGGCTTATGGATTGCAGCGAATTCACGGAAGTGTGCTCCTACTATCTCGATTCTGACGAGAATGTTGCGGCGGATGACTATTTCCAGTGCCTCATATGCGATGCTGATCCCGGCGATGTGATCAAAATCGATCGCCGCATCTACTATCTTGACGGCCTTGTTCCTGCGAATCCGAGTGACACGAATCGGCTGATCCGGATCGACAAGGCGATCACGATTGACTTCAACGGTTCGGAGATCCGGTTTCGGGATCTGACGCCTGTTTCTGGGGAAGGTGCGAAGCTCTGGAACAAGGGCTTCGGCGTCTTCCCGGTCGTACCTCGTGAGGAGTTTCCCCGGATTGTCTTTCGGAACGGCCTGTTCATCGGCGATGAAACCACAAGCTCCTTGGATCAATACAAAGTCAACTATGCCGGCGTTCTCACGTCCTTTTCTGGTGTCCAGATTGGCCAGTTCCTGATTGAGGACTGCGTCTTTCGCAACCTCTCGGCGGGGGTTGCGTTCAATGCGTACAAGTCCGATGCGAATGACCCTGCGGACTCAGGTTACATTCGACAGGCGATCCTGAGGAATTGCACGTTCGAGAACATTGTCGTGGATGAAACAGTCACGGACAATGAAGGAGATAACAACCGGGGCCGCGCGGCCACGTTCCAGATGCAGGTGGACAAGGACATCGACTCGCACGCGTTCAGCCTCGGGAATACGTTTCGAAAATGCGAACGCCATTCGCTGTATGTCTTCAGCGGCGGGCCGTTTCTCAGCGAAGGGGATACCTTCTACGATGGGAGTGATGGGAGGCACGGCTGGCCCGCGAGGCTGAAATGGGAAGATGCCGTCGCTGCCATTGCCCTCAAGGGGGGAACCGGTGGGAAGGTTGAGACGCAGACCGATGCATTCCAGGGCGGTTCGCACATGCGGATTTCGAATGCCTACTTCGAGAACTGCCGGGACTGTATCAATCTCTCACGAGCGACACCCGAATACCCTCCGGGTGTGACGATTCAGAAATTCTTTGATGTCTCGATCACCGATTGCAAATTCGT
>JAGQQQ010000662.1 GCA_020426125.1 Planctomycetaceae bacterium | reverse complement strand
TGCGGTCCCAGATTGTCGACCAGCAGGGAGACATCCTGTTCCCGGTCGGCGGGAATCAGGCCCAAGAGGCCGGCGCTGGCGTTACGCTCCATCTCGGGCTTGGTGGGATCGGCGAAAACCGTCTTGGCGTGTTTGATGATCTGCTTGAGTCGATCAGTGTCGGAGTCCGTCAGCCAAATGGGAGGTTTGTCGGCATTCTGAAAAGCCTCTTCGGCCACCGGTTGCAGCGTGGCCATCAGTCCTGGAGTGATCTCGTTCTGTAAGAGCGATGCGAGGAGCGACTTCATTGCCGCCTCGCTGTTCTCCGTAAGGCTGATGGACAAGAGCGGACGCAATTTCGCGGGTGACGGTTCCGGCTGTTCGACAACGTTTTCAACAAACTTCGCCCAATTGTCATTTGAGACCGCTCTTAGCACGAGAAATTGCAAATATCGGTCACCGAAGTGTCTCGAATAGTGCTGAGAGAGTTCAGCAACCGGTTGGCGATCCGGGTGGGCACGCAGCGCTTCGAAGAACTCTCGGAGGACAAACGGATCCGTTTCGTCTTCGGCAAAAGAAACGAAGGTCGGCAGGACAATTGGCGTTCGCGAAGTTTTCGACGTGCTGGCGGCGATCACCCGCCATGCCTGGCGGCGGACACTGGCGTCTTCCCTGGACAAGGCCGTTTTCAGCGTGGCCTCATCGATCGCATCGTACCTCGCAAGCACCCAAAGTGCGGCGCTGCGGCTCGCGGCCGGCGCTTCCGAAGTGGCGAGTTGCTTGAGGAGTGGCACCGAGTCGGGAGCTGAATTCCAGAGTAATACTTGTTGGGCAAGATCGCGGATGGTGCCGTTTGGGGACTTCAGCACACCCACCAACTCAGAGGCAGACATCTTAGTTAGGTCCGGCACTTCGCGAATCGTGCCATCTCGCGGGATCAGCCGCAGTATACGGCCTTGCTTCTCGCCAGCCCGGACGTCCAGATTCTGAAGCATCTCTTCCGGAATCCAACGGGGATGTTCCACGACGGCGCGAGTCATATCGGCGACCCAGAGACCGCCATCGGGACCGGTCCGGACTTGCACGGGCCGGAACCAGTTATCCGTCGACGTCACCAGTTCGGACGATTGCTCCGAAGGGGAGCGCTCCCCGCGCATGGTCAGCCCGTCTGCCTTGAGTTGAAGTCGGTGCAACAACAAGTTGACAGGTTCACACGTGACGGTATTCCCCGCGAGATCTTCACCGAGAAGGCGATCCCGATAGATTCCGATTCCGCAGGCGGCGGTCACCTGCCCCGCCGGGCCGGAGAGTTTGAATCGCTGATAATCTTCGATCGCTGGGTAGAGTTGCCTCGCATTCTCAATGGGGACGGAGATCACCGTTGGTGGGAGGCTCAGCCCCGGGCGAATCTCATCGGTGAGGATCGGATAGTTCCAGCCGACGCTGCCATTGGAGCAGCCGAACCAGTCGCCATCATCATTGCGGACACGCCCCTGTTGCGAGCGTCCGGTCAGTGGTTCCAGGATGCCGCGATCGGGATCGATGCGAAAATCACGATTGCCGAGCGGCACCACCTCTCCCGTTTGTCGGCATTCGATGTTCCCGCCAAACAGGCCGCAAGCTCCGTAGACCCACCCGTCGAGGCCGTAGGTCAAGCTATTCACCCGAGCTTGATAGTTCTCCGTTCCAAATCCCGTGAATAAGACACGGGTCACGTCAGTTCGGTCGTCGCCGTCGGTGTCCTCGGCGTAGAGAATGTCCGGAGCCGCGCAGATCAGGACCCCCTTTCGCCAAACGGTCACGCCGGTGGGGAACGGCAGGCCGTCGAGAAAGATGGTCGATCGGTCGTAGAGGCCATCTCCATCGACATCGCGAAGCAGACGGACGCGCCCCCCTGGTTCGAAATTGCCCGACAGACCCGAGGGATAATCGTGCATTTCGCAGACCCAAAGCGAGCGATCTGGACCGAAGTCAAACGCGACGGGATCCGTTGTGAGTGGCTCCGCAGCGACGACTTGAGCCGTCCATTTCTCCGGAAGATTCAACCGGGCCAGTGACTGCACGGGAGACCTCGGCGGCAGACCGGCATGGGGCTTGGAATCGGCCTTCGCGTGATATTCCTGCGGCAACAACTTCGCGACCGACTCGATGATGGCATCTTCCAAACCGGGAGCAAACTTGTTTGGTTTGTTGTAATAGGTCATCGCGTTGGCCCCTTCGTATCCTCCCTCTTGAAGAACCCGTTCCGAGGGGATGTAACAGGGGCAATCGTTTGCGTAGGCGGTGATCCACAGTCGGTCGGGGTCAAACTCCTGACGGAGCCGAATCGCATAATCGACGACCACTTCGCCGGGGAGAAAAACCATCGCGAGGCTGTCGCCAAAGGTCCAGGTCTGTG
>JAGQQQ010000661.1 GCA_020426125.1 Planctomycetaceae bacterium | reverse complement strand
TACTACGACTATTACCAGCCGGAAGCGTATATCCCGCAGCGGGACATCTACATCGAGAAAGATGCCAGCATCAATGAGGAGATCGACCGGCTTCGTTTGCTGGCGACCAGTGCGCTCGTGTCGCGACGGGACGTGATCGTCGTCGCCAGTGTCTCCTGTATCTATGGCCTTGGCTCCCCCAAAGACTATCTGGAGATGATGGTTCCCCTTGAAGTCGGCAAAACGGTCGACCGCGACAGCCTGCTGCTGAAGCTTGTTGACATTCAGTACGACCGCAACGACTACGAATTTCAGCGGGGAACGTTTCGTGTTCGTGGGGACGTCATCGAAATCTGGCCCGCCTACGAAGAGTTCGCCTACCGCGTGGAACTCTGGGGGGACGAAGTCGATAAGCTGTCGATCATCGATCCCGTGTCCGGAGTCGGCAGCAAGAATCTCCGGGACATCTACATCTACCCCGCCAAGCACTTCGTCATGCCGCAAAGCCGGATTGATGAGGCCATGTCCGAGATTGAAGAGGAACTGGCTCAGCAGTTGGCCGTTTTCCAGAAGGAAGGCAAACTCCTCGAAGCACAGCGGCTCTCGGCTCGAACCCGCCATGACATGGAACTGCTCAAGGAAGTCGGTTTCTGTCCGGGAATCGAAAACTATTCACGAGCCCTCGCGAAGCGGAAGCCGGGTGAACCGCCTTCGACGCTGTACGACTTCTTTCCTGACGACTTCCTGATGTTCGTCGACGAGTCCCATCAGACCGTTCCACAAATCCGGGCGATGTACAACGGCGATCAAGCCCGAAAGAAAACACTCGTCGAACATGGCTTCCGGCTCCCTATGGCGCTCGATAACCGACCCCTCAAATTCGAGGAATGGGACAAACGTCGCAACAACACCGTCTTCGTCTCTGCGACGCCGGCCGACTGGGAACTCGACCAGTCCGAAGGAGAAATCGTTCAGCAGATCATTCGACCGACGGGACTCGTCGACCCCGTGGTCAAGATTCAACCCGCACGTGGCCAGGTGCCGCATCTGATCAAACAGATTCGCGGCCGAGCCGAGCGGGGCGAACGGACACTCGTGACCACCCTGACCAAGCGGTTGTCCGAAGACCTCGTCTCCTTCCTCAAAGAAGAAGGTATTCGGTGCGAATGGCTGCACAGCGAACTGGACGCCATCGAGCGTGTCGAGGTGCTTCGAGAACTTCGCGAGGGACGATTTGATGCCGTGATCGGGGTCAACTTACTCCGAGAAGGCTTGGACCTGCCGGAGGTGTCATTGGTCTGCATTCTGGACGCGGATAAGGAAGGCTTTCTGAGGAGCGAGACCAGTTTGATCCAGACCATTGGGCGGTCCGCGCGAAATGTGAATGCGGAAGTCATTCTGTACGCCGACTCCGTGACCGAGAGCATGCAGAAGGCGATTGATGAAACCAACCGCCGGCGTGCCATTCAGCTCGCCTACAACAAGGAACACGGCATCACTCCGGAGACGGTCAAAAAGGCGATCAAACGCGGCATCGAGGACGAGATCTCAGCCAGAAAAATCGAACGCGAAGCGACCGGGGCCAGCGACGAAGCGAAGTACGTCACGCAGGAGTACATCGCAGAGTTGGAAAAGGAGATGCTCGAAGCGGCCGAGTCCCTGGAGTTCGAGCGCGCGGCCCGGTTACGGGACAAGGTGCAGGAGCTTCAGAAGCAACTGGAATCGGGAGATGGCCCCGTGCTCGTCGAGAGTGGTTCCCGTTCTGGAAGTGGTACTCGAGGAAAGGGAAAAAAAGGCCGGGGCAAACGTGGCGGAGGCTCGAGAGGTAGAGTTCCTCGACCGAAGCGAGGCGATGGGTAACCTGCCTGCGAATGACTCGTTTTTTCCTTCCAACGGCCGAACCGATCGGTTCTGGACAGCATTGCGACTTCCTGACGGTGTGCGTGGGAAATCGATGAGTTCGTGTGATGACGGGTTCTTCAAGAAAGAACGGGAGTCGCGAGAATGGATTGCTCGCTTTTCTGAGATGTTCCGATTTGGAACGCCGTTTGATGCCGCTTACGATGTTCGGCAATTTGACGTTGGAGTTTCCTTGGCGCGTGCAAAACCCACATCTGAGGTTCCCCGTCAAGTTTCGATTGAAGGAGTTGTGGTCTGCGCCAATCTGATCACGGGGAAAGTCCGAAAGAGCAGGCCATCGCTTGCGAAGCCTCTCGGATTGGTCTTTCAGGAATACATGGAGTTCGATCCAATCGCGGAAAAAGCATTCTGGAAATGTTCGACGACCGGACGTTCACCATCCCTCCAAGTGATCGCAACGACATCGAATCGGCCGCGTCGCCCCAGAAGTCGGCGTTGCTTCATCCACGCCAACGCCGCTCGAGTTAGTTGTTTCTGTTTTGCAATGTCAACAGCTTCAACGGGATGTCCTTTGACATGGGATGACCTTGTCTTCACCTCAACGAACACGATTGTGTCACCATCTAAAGCGATCAGATCGATCTCCCCAATCCGGCTTCTGGACTGCCGGGCGAGAATCCGATATCCGAGTCGCTTCAGGTACTGGGCAGCGGCCCGTTCGCCACGATCTCCGAAGAACTTCTTAAACCATCCTCCTTTCGTCATGGCATTCCTCTCGGCAAACTCTTTGGATCGGTGATCACAAGTTCTGGTGTGGCGTGATGCCAAACCCGATTGATTGTCGGTGTGACGTTGCATCGTCCGTGTATTGGTTGACTGCGAAACAGGAACTCTTCAGGACACCATCGTGTCAACAGCATGGAATGGATCATTCTTGAGAGGTTACGCCAACACGTCGCGGAGCACGTGCCCATGAACGTCCGTGAGGCGGCGTTCGAGACCGTTGTGGTAGTAGGTGAGTCGCTCGTGATCGAGACCAAGGAGGTGCAGAATGGTCGCATGGAAGTCGTACACGGTCGCCACGTTCTCGACGGCCTTATAACCGAAGTCGTCGGTGGCTCCGTACGTGAAGGGGGCCTTCACACCAGCCCCCGCGAGCCAGGCGGTGAAGCCTTCCGGATTGTGATCGCGGCCACTCGCTCCGGCCTGGAAGGTTGGCATGCGTCCAAATTCGGTGCACCAAACCACCAGAGTTTCGTTGAGCAGTCCCCGTTGCTTCAAATCCCGTAGCAGGGCTGCCGTCGGTTGGTCGAGAACGGGGCCATGTTTGCTGTATTGCTCTTCGATGACCTTGTGGCCGTCCCAGTTACTGACGCCTTCTCCTCCAGTCTGGTAGGCGCCGTTGAAGACTTGGACGAATCGGACGCCTTGCTCAATCAGTCGGCGAGCCAGCAGGCAGTTGCGAGCGTAGGAGGCCTTCAAAGGGTTCTCCGCGTCATCGGCGCCGTACATCCGAATGGTGGACTCCGACTCCGTCGTGAGATCGCTGACCTCGGGGACGCTCAATTGCATCCGCGCCGCCAGTTCGTAACTCGATATTCTCGCGGAGAGTTCGCTGTCCCCGGGATACTCCTCAAGATGGTTGCGGTTCAACGTCTGCAAGAACTCTCTTGTCTTCCGATCGGTGGTCGCATCGATCCCTGGGGGACGGTCCAGGTTTCTGAGCGGCTTGGTGGCATTGAAGTCGGTTCCTTGAAACGCCGCTGGCAGAAAACCCGGGCCCCAGTTATTGACGCTCGACTGAGGAGTTCCTCGCGGATCGGGAATCGCGACATACGCGGGGAGGTTTTGATTCTCCGTTCCCATGGCCCATGTGACCCAGGCGCCCATGCTGGGAAAGCCATCGAGGGTGTAGCCCGTGGACATGAAGTTTT
>JAGQQQ010000660.1 GCA_020426125.1 Planctomycetaceae bacterium | reverse complement strand
AATCTCATACGGTCTGATCGAATCATCGCACGCGCTGCCGCGGTGTTTGGCGACGTGCAGGGCGCGGCCCATTTTGGTGCCTTCGCGGGTTTTCCCCATCAGGATGATTGTGTTCGCGTTTGACAGGACGTCCCCGCTTTCGATCCTCCGCGACAGAAGATCCTCCAACAGAATCTCATGGGATGTGCAGAGCATCACACAGCCGACATCGGTCACGTCGTAGGGATGCTGTTCGATTTGAGGCAGTTGTGACCGAAACTGGGCTCGAAACAGGTCACGAGCGACCCAGTCGTGTTCCTTTCGCAGGATCTGATGGTAGATGTACTCGAACAGTTCGAATTGAAAGGAGTCGCTCGCCCGGTCACTCGGCTCGATGCCATCGATGACGCAGCGACGGACCCCATGGCAAAAGTTGCCATAGAAGAAGGAGATAGTTTCGAACAGGCGCTTGTTGAGTTCGGCTTTCCATTCCCGTTTCTGGTCGGTGTCCATGTCGCTCATGGTCACCCGTTTTCCGGCCCGACGGAACAGATGCAGACTGTCCCAGCGACTGCGGTCCCGGTTCCAGACGTCTCCGGGGGTCCAGTCGGTCATCTCCGGGGGACGATCTCGAAGTGTCCAGTCGAAAAGACGCTCGGAGTAGTCGTGGTGGTTCTGGGCATCTCCTCGGGAAGACATGTCGAAGACGATGCCCGTTTCCCCTTCCTGAGATTGGCCAGCACGCAGATACTGAATTCCAAGTTGGGTTTTCCCGATTCCTGTTGCCCCAAGCACGACGGTTAACGTCCCGGGCAACAGTCCGCCGCCAAGCATTTCGTCCAGTTCGGGAATTCCTGTTGACTGTCGACCCATCGTGGGATCCTCTTTGTTTCGATCACCAGACTTAAAGATTCGGGGAGGCTCCCCGTCTTCTTCTTCCGCGTCGTGTGTCAATTTGTTGAGTGATTTTGCGGTAGGGTAGATTCCCAATGCGGGATTGCAAACTCACGCAATGCTCCAGGAAAATGCCGATTGCCCCCATGGGGCGATCACGGTGAGTGCTTCGCCCTACCCAAGGTGGATGGCCCGGACCAAGAGTTGATCCATGTGGGAAGTCTTCTGAAAAAGCGTTATAGTGCCCGTCGGAGACTCTTTTGAAAAACGGAATATCAACGACGCATCACGGAGGTTGGCTATGTCGGAAGTCGCTGCAATTGTCCTGGCCGCTGGAAAAAGCAAGCGGATGAAATCAGACACACCCAAGGTGCTCCACCTCGCCTGTGGGCGTCCGATGGTCGACTATGTCCTCGACGCCGCACGGGAAGCGGGCGCGACGAAAATCGTGCTCGTCGTGGGACACAAAGCAGATTTGGTCCGTCAGTCGCTGGAACATCATCAGGATGTGGATTTTGCCCTGCAGGCGGAACAACTGGGAACGGGCCACGCGGCGATGTGCTGCCGAGACCAATTGCACGGGCATCGCGGCCCCATCCTCGTGCTGGCCGGAGATACTCCCTTGCTCAAAGGAAGCTCGCTGAAAGCATTGGTTCAAGAGTTGCAATCGGCAGGGGCGGCGTGTGTCGTGGGAACAGCCGACACCGAGAACAACCAGGGTCTCGGGCGGATCGTTCGGAGTGATTCAGGAGAGTTCCTGCGAATCGTCGAGCAGAAGGACGCCACGGTCGAGGAGCAACAGATCACCGAGATCAACACCGGTTGTTTTGCGTTTGATGGGGAGTCCTTGTTTGCCGCGTTGGACCAGGTCCGTCCGGAGAACGCGCAAGGGGAATACTACCTGACCGACTGCGTGGAAATCCTCCGCAATCAGGGAAAACGGGTGATTGCGGCCCGTACGTTTGACATTCAGGAAGCGATGGGGGTCAACACCCAAGAGCAACTCGCGGAAGTTGAGAAGGTGATGCAGAACTGAACAGTCGATTTCAGAGATCCCGCTCGGGTTTCGCGAGGCCTTGTGGCTTTTGCCACGACGATCGGCGGACCACGGTCTTGAATCCTTCTTTCGTTCAGACACGCTGGAGCGGACGGCTTTTGTCCGAGTCCTGAGCCGGTTTGGTTCCGGTCACGACGGCTTTGCGGGCGAGTCGGACGGCAACGGTCGTAAGCACTCCCCATTCGGATGCGTCCGTACGGCAGAATCGATTCTGTCGATCGGCTTCCGGGATTTCTTCTGTCAATCCGAGTGGACCGCGACGGAATCGATTGAAGTCTCTTGTGGAAGCCGATGAGATAGAAGGATCCGCAGTCAAGGATGTGGCGGCGAATGCGCACATGTTAAGATTCGAGGTTCCCTGGAATTGCTGTGCGCTGGTTTTCCAGCCTCACAACGGAACAACATTCGACCTTACTCAGGACGAAGATGATGAAAGCAGTTCGAGCCGTATGCCTGTTTCTTGGGGTGTGTCTGTTCACCCAGTCGGCTTCGGCCCAGTTTCAGGTCGAACTTCCCAGGGAAGCGGATCTGAATCGGCTTGGCCTGACGCTGAATTGGTGGGGGCAAGCCGTCATTGACCCGCAGCGCGATACCATTACTTTCCTTCGAGCAGACGAGCAAAACGTCTACGCTCAAGCAAGTTCTGGAATTATCACCGCGTTTGGGGGAGAGTCGGGGACCAGAATGTGGTCCAACCTGATTGGACGTCCCGATCGCGAGAGTTTCCCAGTGACGACGAACGATGAACAGGTTCTCGTGTCAATCGGCATGAGCGTGTTCGCACTCGACAAGGCCTCGGGAAATCTGCAATGGGAGGTGGTCAGCCCCATTCATCCGTCCGCCCCTCCGCAGTTGACGGACCGACAGTTGTTTGTGGGAACCTCCGACGGCAGTATCTACGCTTATGACATTCGGATGATCGATTCGCTCGCGAGACGGGGAATGTTGCCGCAATGGATTCAACGGGCGCGGCAATGGCGGTTCAAGACGCCTCGGGAGATTACATCTACGCCGGTCGCGGTGGGGACGACGGTCACATTTGCGAGCCAGTCGGGGATCGTCTACGGCGTCAGTGACGGAAACAAAAAATTGAAATTCCAGTTCGAATCTGACGGAAAGATCGAAACCCAACTCGGGGCCACTGGAGACGCGATCTTTGTGGCGGACACCAATGCTCGACTCTACTGCATCAACACAGTGACCGGGGCGATCAACTGGATGTTTTCCAGCGGGGCTCCGATTAATCAACAACCGATCGCCATCGGAAGTCAAGTCTTTGTCATCCCGCAACGCGCGGGCATGTCCGCACTTTCCGTCGTGGGAGGATTTGAGAAATGGCGGCAGCCGGAGGCGGTTGAGTTTATCGCGGCAAGCGAAAGCCGGATCTATGCCAAAGATGGTGAGGGACGATTATTGGTCATGGACCGAGAAAACGGGGCGATCGTCGGAATCCTCAATCTTCGTCGGTATTCGCTCTCCATTTCCAACGAACGGACCGACAGGATCATTCTCGCGACGCCTTCAGGGACTGTGGTCAGCATCAGGGAGATCAGTTCGGATTATCCGGTGTACCATCTCTACCCGGAACGCAGACCTCTTCTGCCGATGATGGCTCCGGAAGAGGACGCGCCCCCGGCTGACACGTCCGTTGAACCGGCCGCCGGAAACCTGTAGACGGATATCTCCGGGATCGTATTACGAAATGCCTCCTGGCTGGAGATTGCCTTCGTGACGAGCCGTTGAAGATTCGGGCTGAGCCTACCCCGCAATGGCTTGGTCCTGTCCTTGGTATTGATTGAGTTTGTTGTACAGGGTTTTCAGCGCGATCCCCAGTTCATCAGCCGTCTTCGGTTTGTCGCCTTGGTATTTATCGAGGGTTTGCAAAATCACTTCCATTTCGATCTCTCGCAGTGTCATTGCGTCCGCGAAGTTGGAGATCAGGAAGGGGCGATTTCCCGAGACCGGTTTCCGGGAGACATTCGAAGGAAGATCCTCCGGATGGATGGTCTTTCCATCGGACAAGATTACCGCGTGTTCGATCGCGTTCGCCAACTCACGGACATTGCCGGACCATTCGTGTGTTCGGAGCAGTTCAACCGTTTCCGGAGTGAGGATCTCATCGGGAACGGTCTTCCGCTTCATGCACCGAGCAATCAGAAACCGGGCCAGATCTGGGATGTCGTCTTTTCGTTCCCGGAGCGGCGGCAATCGAATCTCGAAGGTATTCACTCGAAAGAACAAGTCTTCCCGGAAGGTGCCTTCACGAACCATATCCTCGAGATTCCGGTTCGTTGCACAGACCACGCGGACGTCGACTGTGAAGGCGTCATTCTCACCCACCCGACGAACCTCGCCGGACTCTAAGAACCGAAGCAGTTTGACCTGCATCGACTTGTCGAGTTCCCCGAGTTCGTCCAAAAACAATGTGCCCCCATTGGCCACTTCGATCAACCCCTTCCGGGGCGTGTCCGCTCCGGTAAACGCACCTTTCTTGTGGCCGAAGAGTTCACTTTCGACCAAGTTGTCAGGGAGTGCTCCACAGTTCACGGCGACAAACGGCATCTTCGCCCGATTGCTGTGTTCGTGTACGCTCCG
>JAGQQQ010000659.1 GCA_020426125.1 Planctomycetaceae bacterium | reverse complement strand
GATACCCCAACGGACACCGGGACTGGCCGCTGTTCCGACTGCGATCCGGCAGACTTGCCACATGGATTTGTCGTCGAAGGGCTTTCTCCAATCCTGTCGCTGAGTTGGCAAATCTACACCAGACATCTTGGCCTTTGCTTGGTCGCGACCGCAGTGGATCTGGGGTCCACGCTGCTTTCCGTGATCGTTGTGCTGATTCCGGCGCTCCTGTGCATCTCCACGATCAATTTCGTCTCACCTGTTTTGGCCTTGGCTCTCTGTTTTCTTGTACTCATCCTGGGGGGGGTTGTGACGCTCTCCGCGACGACGGTCGGCCATTACCGATTTTTTCTCTCCCTTGTGCGCGACCAACCCATTGAGTTTTCCGACATGCTTCGATTTGACCAGTACGTCGGGAGAATGGCAGTGGGGAGTACCATTTTCTGGTCCTTTGTCGTGGTCGGATTGATGGCTGGAATTCTTCCGGGTTTGCTGATTCTCGTTTTCTTGTGGCCGTATGGACGTCTCATTGTGGATCGAGATCTCGGAGTTGCGGAATCATTTTCCGAGGCTTTCCGGCTCACGACGGAGAATTCCGCGACGTCGTTTTTTTTGTTCGTAATATATGCATTGGTTTTGTTGGGTTCCAATTCGATCCCCCTTCTGGGATTTTTCTTTGCCGTTCCGCTGATGGCGGTCGTTCACAGTGTCGCATATCAGTCCTTCCTGAAACTCCCATTTCCCTTTGCCCCTCAAGGACTTTCTGAATTCTGGGGAAGGAAAAAACTTGCTTAAGAAGTTATTGACGTTCACCAATCTCAAGGTGATAATACCACCAATTAATGTACGCTGATGCGGGGGAGAAACGGGTGAACTGAGCTCTCAAGGAGCAAAGTCAGTCCGTTGAGCCCCAAACCGACCACCAAAAGCCCTCTGCGTCGCGAGATTGTCCGTCCCAAAATCGAAGGCCGTCTGGCAGCGCGTGAACCTTGTTCTCGCATCGATTGTCTACGACGCTGGTAGGGCTTGACACAGTGACTATAATTGGAAGAAATCAGTTCCAGGTTCTCCGTAACCGGAGACCTTCCAAATGTCCTCCCCGAATCGGGGACCCCCTCAATTCCACTCATTTTCCGGTACACCTAGGAGGGGGGGTACCGGTCATCCGAGAGAGGTTGACTCCTCTCCCCCTTACCACAGGAAAACTTCATGATCACACATTTCGCTGAACCCTATGCTGATCGACCAGCCCCGGTGTCGCGCACAGACTCCCCCGTCTCGACGATGACGCCCACGACGCGGGAAACGCCGGTTGATTCGAACAACCGGCAGGACATTCGTTTCCCGGAGTTATCCCAAAAACTCGAAAAGGACCTCGTCCAGGTCTTCAAGCTTCTCGCAGACGAGACCCGTCTCAAGATCCTATTCCTGCTCGGCCGGGAAGGGGAGCTGCACGTTTCCGCCCTTTGTGACCGGCTTGGCCAGAGCCAACCCGCCGTCAGCCATCACTTGGCCTTGCTGCGAGTTGCTGGCCTGATTGAGCCTCGTCGCGATGGGAAGCACAACTTCTACTCCATTCAGCAGAACCGGTTCCATGAACTCATGGGGCAGTTGTTCAGCAGCTTTACGGAAGAATCGAACGTTTCCGAACTGCGTTTTGAAGACTTCATCTTCAGTCAAAACCGCGACGCTTAGGTCGTCCAGTTGAGAACGATCGATTGCCCCGATTTTCCCGGGCAATCAGAAACAATTCGCCGCCGCTCCTGGTCAAACGGGAGCGGCGGTTTCTTTTGAATGGTCTCGATGATGGTCTCGACCACAGCGAAGTCGAACGACCGTGAGCCCCCGTGATCACGTTCTGAGGGGACTCAAATCCCATGTCAATTGCAGGATTTACAAAGTGGGGTTTGCGCAGTTTGGACGCCGTGCTAAACTTCGGCGGATTGTGCCGGTGCAGAATTCTATCAAATTGACAGTTCCCTGACGTCGCGTGGAAAGGATTCCTGGATGTCCCGAGACGCATTTCGCTTTGTTCATGCGACCAGCCTCCGTTTGGATGAGCCCTTGTCAGGAACGGGGATGCTCTCTCCCGACGATCGCGCACTCGCGGAAGACGCAACGTTCTATGCCTTCGAACAAATCGTCGAAACAACAATCGGGGCACAGGCAGATTTTTTACTTTTGACAGGGAACTGCTTTCATTCCCGGACACAGAGCCTTCGGGCACGCGTCGCCCTGGAAAAGGGATTCGAGCGTCTCGCAGCCCATCAGGTTGCTGTTTACATTTCTCCGGGAAGCCAAGACCCCGCCTCGTCTTGGCGGACCCTGATTCACCTCCCGCCGAATGTGACGTTGCTTTCCGATGAAGAGCAGGAACCGGTGGCCGTGATGCGCGATGGCCGCGTATTGGCGGCCGTCTACATTGTCGCAAGCCCTCATTCGGATGAGACGAAATGGTCGGCCAGCGGACCGACGGTGATGCAGCGGCATCAGGCGCCCTTCCGGATTGGCATTGTTCCGGCGGGAACTCCTTTGGCCTGGAAAGACGGGCGTCCGGTCGCCATCAACAATCTGGGGCTTTCCCGAGCCGCAGTCACACTCGTCGAAACCGCGATCGCTGACCAAACCGAATACCTGGCCCTGGGTGAAGGTCTCCCTCGCACGGAGTACTACCCGGGGGGACTCGCTCATGATCCCGGGTGTTCACAATCGCTCGATGGCACCGTGAGCGGATCACGGGGGTGTACCGTGGTGAATGTTCCCGTTCATGGCTCCGTCACCATGGATTCGGTGGCCGTGGCCCCCGTCAGATGGGAAACGATCTCGCTCGTGGTGGAACCAAGCCACAACTGGGACGACCTCGTGGAAAGAATGGCCCTCGCCGTGATGGAGCGTGTTGCCGACAACGACGAGCGGCTTTGGATTCTCAATTGGCGGATTTCCGGTCAAGGTCCGATCTTTGATTCGCTCCCCGATCGGAATTCTCAGCACGAACTGTGGGAACTGGTCGAAGCGGAACTTGAAGGTGAGACGGACGTTCGTCGTTCCCATCGGTTGATTTCCGTCGAGAATTATGGACCCGTTGACTCCAATCGATCCGCTCCCACTGGACTGCTAAGGCAGTTTTTGGAGATCCTCGACGGGCTTGACGGAAAGGATTTCGATCACGTTCGACAGTTGATGCACAAGCACCCCGCATTTGAACGGATGGACTGGCGCCAAGCCAAGGACTTGCTGGATCGCACCGGCTTCACCGGGGTGGAACGCCAAACCCGCGAACTGGCAGCGCGTTGGCTGGATTGAAATCAGGACCGATGTTGCAACCGTGTGAGTTGGTTTGCCGGAATCGATAGGATCAAACGGTTCGTCAGACGAGCTCGAATTGAGTGGCCGCTCAGGGAGAATTGGCCTCGATGAAGATTCAAGACCTGGAAATTGATCGATTCGGCGTGTGGAACGGCGTCCGTTTCACCTTCGAAGAGGGTCGCATGAGCGTTCTCTATGGCCCCAACGAGGCTGGCAAGTCAACGCTGATGCGGTTTATCCGAGGCGTGCTTTACGGCTATTTGCCCAGCGACGAAAAGACTGGCGGCCCGCAGCCAAAGCCTGTTCATTGTTCCGGCACCCTGCGAGTCACCCATCGAGGGGAACTGTACGAGTTGCGGAGGGAATCGAAGCCGGGGACTCGGGGCCAACTCGAAATCAATGGCCGGAAAGTCCACGATGAGGATCCGTTGCTGAAGGAACTCACCGGCGACGCAACGGAGCAACTCTTTCAAAATATCTTCGCGATCGGCCTGCACGAACTCCAACAGTTGGCAACATTGAGTGGCGAAGAGGTTGCCAGCCATATCTATGGTCTCTCGCTGGGGCCGGAAGGCGAACAACTGCTTCGTGCGCACGCGGGATGCGATGCCGAGGAACTCCGCCTCGCTGGGGATGACGGCAGCCATGGTCATATTCACTCCCTACTCGTCCAACTCAAGGACGCCGATGAGGAACTGACGCGACGCGGACAGCCGTTCAGTCGACATTCCGATCTCCATCAGCGTCTGGGAAATCTTGAAGACGAAATTCGGGGAATTAAGAAGAAGCAGACACAGTTCCATTCGAATCTGCGGGGATACCAGTTTCTGTCCCGAGTCCATGCGCCCTGGTCTCGGGAACGGGCAATCCGCTTGCAGTTGGAACGATTGCCGGTTGACGATCTGGACCGAGAAATTCTGGATCGACTGGATGCTGTCGAAGTCGAACTTTCTCAAAAGGGGGATGAACGTAAGTCTCTGATCGAGGAAGCCCGGAAGCACCAACATGACGCCGAGCAGATTAAGACCCGCCCGGCGCTGGAAGAACAGCATTGCAAAATCCAAAATCTCTTCGAGAACAGCCGGAAGATGGCGGAACTCGAGAAGAGTCTCGATGGCCGGGGACAGCCCCAGCGGTCAAACACCTCTCCCATACAAGACCCAGCGTTCCACTCCCTGATTTCCCGTTTGGAAGGACACTGGGATCAGCCTCGGATTGAACAAGCGAAGGTCGGTCCCGCGACCATGCGGGAATTGCTCAAACGAGCACGCGACTATTCCAACGCCGGCCGCAGCCGGGCGCGAACCGTCAAACGGTACAAACGAGGAACGACCCTTCTACGCAAACTGCAAAATGACTGGAGAACCGTCTCGCAGGAGCTCGGCGATCAAAACCCGTCCGAGGCTCGACGATTGCTCGATCGGCGACTGAAAGAAATCGAAGAACTCCGTGGTCTTCAGCTTCGTAAGGACCATTTGCAAAAGACACTGGAACTCGTGGGGCAGCAATTCAGCCCGACGATCGTCGGGGGGGAATTGCCACCGTTTTTCTGGATGATCCTGTGGATGTTTGTGGTTGGAGGACTGATCCTGTTCGGAGCGGGGGCCTATGCGGCGAGCATCGGATACGACGGGGTCGTCGCCGGAAAAGCGACCGCCTGGATCGTCGGAGCCTGCTATACCTTGCTGGGAGCCTGCGCAATCGGCACGGCCTATACCATGAAGCGGCACTTCCAGGCATTTGAGTTTCACGCTCCCCAACGGGCTCATGACCGCCATGCTCTGGAAAATGAACTGCATCGTGTGGAGCAAGCCATCCAACGCCTTTCCGGGAAACCGCTTCCCGGTCAGTCCCCGACGGCACTCGCCTTCGCCAGCCAGGTTGTCACAGATGAGGAACAGGCGAACCAAATCCGTCAGCGGTTGTCGCAACTGGGGAACTACGAGTTACAGGCGACACGCATTGAGAGACTGCGTCGCAAATTGAGCGGGATGCGGCAGAAGCTTCAAGAACGGCAACGGCAACTGAGCCGCACCCGTCGTGAATGGACGGAGGCGCTCCGTCGGTTGGGGCTGTCCGAAACATTGAAAGTGTCCCAGGCAATTGAACAGTGCCAATTGGTTGGGGAAGCCCAGACGTTGATCCGGGAATGGAACGCGAGCCATCACAACGTCGACCTGCAACGGCAGGAACTCAAAGCGTTTCTCGCCCAAGTCGACGAACTCGCCACGAAGATCGAAGGCCCGGGATATCACGTTCGGGATCCCTATGCCTTACTCTCCGAATGGAACCGCGAAGTCCAGTTACTCGGCGAACGTCGCCGTGAGCGAAATCGTCTACGGCAGACTGCAAAGGAAAAACGCCGAGTCGCTTCGAAGTTGCAGGATAAGATCGAGAATCTCCGTCAGCAGCGGGTGACGCTATTCAAGCGGCTCGGTGTGGCCGATCGGGGAGAGATTGCCGCAAAGCTCTCCGCCATCGACGAACGGCGAGAACTGGAACAAAAGTTAAAGGGACTCCGCGCCGAACTCCACAAAGTCGCTCAGACCGAACCGGAAATGGCCATCGTGGAAGAAGATCTGTTGAGCTTCAATGAGGCTGATGTTCTTTCCAAAATCGAGAGTTTGAGAGGCAAACTCAGCGAGGCCGAGGGACTTCTCGAGGACAAGCATGAAGAGTTGGGCATTCTCAAGAGCCAGTTGCGCGAAGTGGAAGATGACCGCACGTTGACTTCACTGAGATTTGAGAGGGAACAGATTCTTCATTCGCTCAAGGAATCTTTGGAACAGTGGTATGCCGCGAAGCTGACCGATCAACTCCTCAGCCGGCTTCGCCATCAGTTGGAGAAGGAGCGGCAGCCCAAAACGCTCAAGGCCGCGTCCGAATTTTTGTACCGCCTGACCGGCGGGAAATACCACAACATCTGGACTCCACTTGATGAACGGGCACTCCTCGTCGACGACGAAAACGGCCAGTCCATCCGGGTTCAGCACCTCAGCAGTGGCACGAGAGAACAAGTGTTTCTCGCAGTCCGGCTGGCGATGATTCGGGACTTCGGAGAGCAGGGGGTGGAACTGCCGATGATCCTGGACGACGTGACCGTCAACTTCGATCAAACGCGGACGGAAGCAGCCGTTCAGACACTTCAGGATGTCGCCGAACGGGGACAACAGATTCTCCTGTTCACCTGCCATCAGCATTTGGCTCATCTGTTTGAGGCCGAAGGGATTGAACCCGTCTGGCTTCCCGCGCAGCGGCCGGAGATGCAGTTGCAAGCGTAATCGCCGATTGTGCTGGGAAGGGATTCCCGGTCCACAAATCGATTCCTGAGGTTCCCCGCCCCGGCCGTCAGATCCGTTTGACCGCCACAACTGCCGATTGAGCATGATGCGAAGATCGCCCCCCGTGGGTCTCACGAAAACCCCGCTCGCGCTCCCGCGAACGCCGCGAGGACTTGTGCTCATCGCGCTCACCCTGTGTTTATCCGCCTGCGTTCGGCCCGAGCCAACTTTCACAGGACTCCCTCGGTCTTATCAAGTCGTGGTGGATGATCTGCAAATCCACTCCGACCGGGAGTTTACTCAAGACGACCCGCTATTCGCTGAACTGCGCCAGGTCCGGAAAGAGGTTCAAGAACTGTTCGAGCTTCCTCCGCCCACGCGACCGATTGTCGTGTATCTCTTCGATGGTGAGGAACGATACGCGGACTATATGCAGACTCGTCATCCCAACTTGCCGCCGAGAAGAGCGTTTTTCATTGGCTCGCCAACGGAACTTGCCGTCTATGCTCACTGGAGTCCCAATATGATGGAAGACCTCCGGCACGAATATACCCATGGCGTGCTGCACGCCTCATTACGAACCGTTCCACTTTGGCTCGATGAAGGGATCGCGGAGTATTTCGAAACACGAACGCGGGACTCTCGCCGAATTCATGATGAACACGCCAAACGACTGGCACTCGCCCTGAGCCAGGGTTGGCGTCCCAATCTCCAGCGGCTTGAGAACTTGACGCAGGTGAACGAAATGGGATCGGCCGACTACCAAGAGGCGTGGGCCTGGGTCCATTATCTGATTCACGATACTCCGGCCGGACGGGAACTCCTTGTGGACTATTGCCGAGCCCTGCGGAAATCGACCGATCCCCCCCGATTCAGCGACCGAGTCAATGAATACTTCCCCGACTGCGACACCCGGCTGGCATCGTACGTTGCCATCTCTCTGCGAAACGCGGATCCGACGGGCATCCAAAGAGTTTCCGACAACCGTGTCGAATGGGATTAACCCCCCTGGACAGTCCCTGCGTGAGATGCTTCCCCCCGGCGACCTGGGAGCGTAAGCTTCCGGCGTCCTTAAGACTCCAACCACTTCGATACTCTCGACTTTCCTTTGCCCAACCGACCCAAATCCCATGGTGGAGTACACCGCGACCTCTTCCTCCTTAGCCGATACCCGAACCATCGGTCGGCGGATCGGAGAACTATTGCAACCGGGGGACGTGATCGCCCTGATAGGCCCCCTTGGGGCGGGTAAGACCCATTTCGTTCAGGCAATCGGAGAGTCTTTCGGAATCGCTCGGGAAGAGATTAACAGCCCTACCTTTGTCCTGATTCAGGAGTACGATGGACGAGTCCCGATCTGCCACATCGACGCGTACCGACTGGCAGACGTGGACGAATTTCTCGAACTTGGCGCGGATGAACTCTTAGGCGGAGACGCCATCTGCCTGATCGAATGGGCCGACCGCGTTGCTGACGTCTTGCCGAAGGACCAGATCATCGTGGAAATTCGCGTGATCGACGAAACATCCCGGCAATTCCAGGTTCGTGCCGAGTCGGGGCGAGGGTTGGAGTTGGTCAACCAGCTCGCCAGCCCCCTGTGATGCCATTTACAAGGACAACAAAAAAACTCCCAACCGGATTCAATGATCCGGCCGGGAGTCGTGATGCCAAACAAATTGCATTTCCCATCATCAGGCGGCAGCCGAACCATCTTTCGCGAAGAGATCCGCTTCGCCACGCACAACTTCCGGGGTGACGATATAGTGCCCGCCGCGTTCACGATCGGGAAGTTCAAACATGATGTCGAACATGGTCTTTTCGACAACGCTTCGCAGTCCGCGTGCTCCGGTTTCCTTCGCGCGGGCAATCTTGGCGATCTCCTTCAGAGCATCCGGGGTAAACTCCAGTTCCGCCCCTTCCATCTCGAAGAGCTTCCGATATTGCTTCACCAGAGCGTTCTTCGGTTCGGTGAGAACATGGACCAACTCGTCTTCGGTCAAGGTTTGCAGGGTACTCAACACGGGAAGCCGTCCGAGTAATTCGGGGATCAACCCAAATTCCAGAATATCCTCCACGGTCACCTGCGACATCAGTTCCCGACGCTGTTGCTCGATGGACCGGTGGTCGTGACCGAAGCCGATCATCTTCTTGCCCATCCGTTTGGCGACAATCTGCTCCAGGCCAACGAATGTTCCTCCGCAGATGAAGAGCACATCGGAGGTATCCACCTGGATGTACTGCTGTTCGGGGTGTTTACGTCCCCCTTGCGGCGGGACATTCGCAACAGTCCCCTCAAGCATCTTGAGCAGCGACTGCTGAACGCCTTCTCCAGAGACGTCACGAGTGATCGACACGTTCTGGCTCGTCTTGCCAATCTTGTCGATTTC
>JAGQQQ010000658.1 GCA_020426125.1 Planctomycetaceae bacterium | reverse complement strand
CCGGACTGTCGGGACGGATTTCCCGGAGTCGCGAGTAGAAATCTTCCGCTGAGACAATCACCGAAGCGCCGAACACCAGATGAGGAACTTTGAGTTCTCTGACGTTCTTCCGAAACTGTTTGACGCTGATGTCAATCGCGTCGGCCCATACCGAATCGAGGTGGTAGCCGGTCTGAGGAAGGGTTCGTTCGTCTTTTGGCAACATTGATCAAACTCCGAAACATGGTCACGAAAAAACCCCCGGGGGAACATCCCTCGGGGGTCTATCTGGTTCGGCACCTGATCAGCCAGCAACTTGGAAACGTCGGTTGGTCGACCTCGGTTCAAAAAATCTGGTGAACTCTCGGAAAAATCTCAGCGGGGGACCGATTGGAAAAAACGGGCGGCGGGATGCACTCCTTCTGCCCTTTTGCCACTGCTTTGGTTCAGAGTGCGGGGTTGAGCCTTCCCAGATTCCCCAAAATGGTGCTTGGTATGCTGGGGAGTTCTGAAAAACTCATTGGTGATGGGGAACCCATGGGGAAGAAAAACAGGGGACTTGAATCAGAGATTGGTATCTGACTCACTTCCCCCGCGTGCGTGGGATTGGCCGGTCACTTTCTCCCCTTCCGGATAAGTATGGCTCCCACCAGCAGCAGAATCAGTCCTATTCCGATCATCAGCCCGCCATCCATCACGCACCGGCTTTCTTAATGAACCCGTCGATCAGGGCCGCTATGACGTCCTCCGGTTCGAGAGCGTTTTGGTATGCGAGCCGTTCGAGCGTTTGGGCCTGGGACCGGGGAATTGAGACTTCCAGGATGGCCATTGGCTCTTTCCCCAGCGTGACCACATCGTCCCAGCAATCTTCGTGGAACTCGGTTCGTGGGAGCCGTCCATTGGGAGCGTTGATCATCTGATTTTTCCGACTGAGACCTGAGGGAGTGAGGGGCGGTTGATTGCTGCCCGATGAAGGGCGGATTGTGTTGATGGGAGTGACACACGTCTGGCACGCACAACTCAGATTCGCGTGATTTCTCTGAAAATTTCGCGTTGGCTGAATTGGCGGTCAGTTTTGGATCCATGCGGTCCTATTGACTTCGGGCGCCTGTCCTTTGAAAAGCTGTTTCACCGCGTCGGCAAGATTCCCGAAGTCGATTTCCAGAAGAGCGTGTTCCAACATCCCATCGTAGAAACTGCCCGCGTGCGTTGGCCGTTCGTCCACAATCCAGCCTTCCAGGGCTTGTTGAAGATACTCGGACGCGAATTGCGGGTCCGCCCCGGCACACTGAGAGACCTCGGAGAGCCTGCCAGAATTGGCTTGGAGGTACTGGAAGGCGGCGTGGGTGCTTCGATTGGTGAAAATGAAGGAATTCACGGGGGAAACTCCGACTTAGGTGGAATGTGTCGAGCGTGCGGAATGTAAGGTGATTCGACCCCGTGAAACCGCGAACTTTCCTTCCACCACCTGAGTTTGACGCCAGTACAGTGTTTTCCCTCAAGGTGGAGGGTAATTCCACGGCCCGCGACTGGACACCTAGAATTGCTCGGGTTGCGGCTTTCCGCCACAGCGAAGGCTGCTCAACAGGCTGGACTGACAGACGAGACATGGACGATTGAATGCCTGTGCGGTACATTTGTAGAGCAAGAAGACGAAAAAAGATTTGCGGCCAATGCGGCGAAATTGGCCGAAAGCAGGGGAGGGTGGAAATGAGTCACGATGCGTACGAGATTGCTGCCTACTTTATGAAGAAGGCGGAAGATTCAAAAAAACAGATCACGCCGATGCAGTTGCTGAAGCTCGTGTACATTGCTCACGGGTGGCACCTCGCTATCGAAAGTAAACCATTGATCAATGACCGCATCGAGGCCTGGAAATACGGCCCCGTCATTCCCGCCCTCTACCACATCGTAAAGCATTACGGGTCAATGGAAATTCCATTCCAGGCATTTGCATTCGCCCCGTCGTTTCCAGAAGAGAGTGTCACGAAGCAAATTCTCGATCGCGTGTGGGATCGATACTCCAATTTCAGTGGATTTCAGTTGTCCACACTGACTCATCAGAAGGGGACGCCTTGGTGGGATGTTTGGCACGACGAACGAGGCTCCGATCACATGGGAGCAATCATCCCAAATGAGAAGATAGAGAACCATTACACGTCGCTTTCCGAGTAGCCAATGCAAAACATTGATGCGATTGGCAACGAACTTCCGGATGCCGTCGAACCAGATTCGAGCGCCCAAAAAGAGGAGGGCGTTCTTTTTGGGGATGCGCAACGCACCGAGGACAAAAAGCAGACTCTTCACAATTTGTTCGTCACCTTCGTGAAGGTCGCCACTTGGGCGTTCATTGTTGTATTCGTCGTCAGGATGATCCATTTCGTTCTACCAACTTGCTTGGCGTGGCTTGAGGACACGCAGCTTCAAACGATTGACAAATCGCTTTTTAGCGGTGCAGTAGGCGGGATGATCGTGAACTACACGAGAAATCTAATTCCCATGCCCAAGACCGATGATTGAAGCGACCGGTTGTTCGAAGCGATGGGCAACTGAGGCTCGGATCAAGTTCAGCCTCGCGCGTACTGAATCGCACAGGCGCACCTCGGATGAATCGGTGGTCCTTTGGGGTGGACTCTCCCCCACACTGACCGTGGGAGCCCGTCCAGGGGCTCACAGATGGGGCATGGCCCCGTTTGGGTCATCCAGGGCCGCGTTTCCCATTCATCGTCCTGAGAGACCATTCCGGCGGTTCTCATGGCGTTCTCGGCCCCTTCGACGGATGCCCGGGTGGTTTCCGTGGCCACGAGTGCTTCATCCCGGGTGGGGCCGAACACCTTTTCGAGTTCGCTTCTCAATCCCCCCGGGGAAAGTGTGATCGGTCCTCCGAGACGGTCGGAGTTCTGGCGTTGGATCATGAGGGCTTTGGCGTAGGAATTTCTGGCATAGTCCCGGGCGATTTCTGCGGCTCGTCTGACTGAGTGTGCGTCGGCCATCATCCGGGCGCTGTCGGTTCCCATCCCGTGGGCTTCCGCGTTTCCCATCATGATGATCATCAGGAACGCGGCAAGTTGTTCTCGCTCTTCCTGTTCGACTCGCTGCCAGAAATCCGTGGGCACGTTTCGAATGTCCGGCGGATTGCCCATCAGGTTGATCAGTTCGCGGCGGTGTTTCGATGACAGCTTGTTCATCTTGGCCATGAACCGGGATTCAATGTCATTCCGGTTTTTCAGTTCCATTTTTGGTTCCGTGTTTTTTGATGATCAGCCGGGACATTTGGAGGGCGGCCTCCCGGATGAGTTCGGACGCGGTCGTTTTCTTTCCGGCCTGCGTCATGACGGTGGCGGCGCGAATGATCGTGTTCCAGTCATCCTCGTGAATTCGGATTTGCCTGTTTGGAGCCGTTCCCCGGGCGGATGGTTTCGGCCCCGGTTTCTTGCGTGGTTTGTTCAACGTGGTTCCCCTGATTTGTTGCTGTCACCAACCTCCGACGACTTCAAATTGCGTTTCCCCGGTGAAGAGTTTGAGCCTGAGAGCTTCGATCCACTCCCAGCCGTACATGATCGCGATGGCGAGAGCGAATCCGCTGTCAGCGTGTCCGTGTTCGTCCCGTTCGGCCTTCAGCATCAACTGATGTGTGACTTCGTTCCGTTCGATCGCAATGGCCTGAATGTCCCGTTCCAGATCTTCATCCGGGTAGAGTTCGATCCAGCGGTTTTGGAAGGCATCCTGAAAGCGTTCCGCCATCGTTTTCCGCGTGCTCGCTGAACTGAACAGCACTGCGGAGCACGGAATTCGCCGGTTGATGACCTGAACCGAACGGATTGCTTGCCAATCATCGAAGTACAAGTGATTGATGCCCCCCAGAGCGCTGTTGAGAGAAAAGATGGTGCTTTCGACTTCCTTCAGGGAAACGCGACCGTCAGAGAATTCTGCGGGCTTCCAGGTATGGTGCGAGACAAGAGACACCTTCCGTTCCCGGACTTTGATTCCGAGAAGGACAAGGGATGTCCGGTCGTGTTTGATGCCGATGTCGACACCGCCAATAATGGCGTCGAATCCGTGGTTGCGTCCGAGAGTCGGCTTTTCATCTTTCATGCACGTGCGGAGTTCCGCGCTGGTGATGCCTGCTTTCTCACTCGTGACCCATTGATTGAGGATCAGCCGTTTGAAATCGGCGTCATCAAGCCCGCGCTCTTGCTCTTCCAGGTCTTCGGATGAGAGCCAACTGGCAATGCTTCCTTCCAGTGATGAAAAGTACCATGCCGGGTCTTCCCGGAACCGCTCGCGAACTCCCCATTGCCATGATCGGCCTTTGCCCATCCCCGCGTTGGAAATAACGATCATGGTTGCCGTCGGGACTTTGTGAATCCCGCTGAACAGAGCGGTCCACAGTTTCTTGCCCTGTTTGCCTTCCCAGTGCGTCAACTCGTCACAGATGACGAAGTCCGGAGTTGAGCCGAACCGGACATTCGATTTCGCGGCAACGGCCTGACACTCGGATCCTGACTGCATGTTGAGAACGCGGGATTCCTGAATCTTGACGATCTGCGACAGCCACGGATTGTCTCGGATGATCTTCTCAGCGGCCCCCAGAATCATCTTGGCCTGTTCTTCACTCGCAGCGGCTGCTATCCCAACGATCTTCACCGGCGCGGAAATGAGAGCCCACAACACCATTGTGGCAATGTCGGTTGTTTTGCTGTGACCGCGCGGCCTTTCCAGGTAGGCGCGACGGTGCTTCGGTTTGTATTCCGACACTCGCGCGGCGAATTTCCACATATCATCGGTGTGCATGAAGTCCCGGCGCTGCCAGTCGTCCAGGTTGGGACCGACTTCTTCCGTTTTGAACCCGGTATCTCTCACAAGATGATCCCGGAACACGGCGGGGGAACGTTTGATTGAGTCCATGAAATCGATGCTGCCCACGTCGCCAGAATCGCCCCCTGTCAGCCTCATCTTGTGGGCTTCGAGTCTTTGCAGAGTAGCGTTGGCGAGTGCGTCCAGCGGGCTCTCAGCTTTCGTCAGATTCGTTTTCTGTGACATCGGTGATTCCTAACTTTTGCTTTCCGATCATCAGTGCAAATTGTCGTTGGATCGCTTCCACGGCTTTCGGATCTGTGAGGTGCTCAACAGCGGCCCCCACGAGTAGATTCATCGCGTGAACCGCTTGCGTTGTGCTGATCAGCGTCCCTGCTTTGAACATGGCGTCCCGTTCTGACGTGATCAGCTTTCGCTCTTGCTCAATCGTTTTCTGAATCTCAGCCCATGTCGTTTGGTGACTCACCAGACGTTCCACCTGGGCTTCCAGTTCTCGGAGAACTTCCCGGGCTTCCGCTTCGTTCCCATCCTTCAGGTGCTTCCGGGCGGCGCTGATGTTTTTGTCAATCTGCTTGAGGCTTGGAAGATCGGCCGCGCCGTCCAGCTTTTTCAGGAGTTCATTCCGGCGCACGCGGATGATGGCCGTCGACTCATCGAGGTTGAGAAAGTTCTGAACCGCCATCTCTTTGCGGACTTGCTCGGCAAGATTGTCCGGCAGCCGGGCCTTGGATCTCTTCCCATGTTTGTAAGTGGGATGATTCGGTCCCGGCGGTCGCGATTTGCCCCCGTGTTTCCGACATCGACCGTTCGGCATCGCGTACGACTGGCAGGGTTTGCCTTGGCGGTTTTTGGCTCCGCAAACTTTTGATTGATCCCGCTGTTTCTTGGCCATTGGGTGAGTTCCTTCAAGGTGAAAAATGATGGACGGGGACAGTCAGACGGTGTTCGGAATCTGCCATCCCCGACCATCGCGGGGACTCAAATCAGGGGGATCGGTGACGAGGAGAGTCTTAAAAACCTGCCATCGATTCCCCCTGGTGAATGTCCCGCACGGTGAAGTTAAGCCGTGCGCGGAGTGGACATCCCGATAAATCAAACTTCGGTCAGACGGCGTTCGGCCTGACCGATCCATCCCGGCTGAATTCCCATTCCGTCAGCCAGATCGTTGTATGACTGGGGACGTTCTCGGGGTTGCTCCCGGCGGCGCTCTTCGCGGATTCGCTGGCGTTCTTCGCGAACGGCCCTTTCGGTTTGAAGCCGATCGAGGGGACCGTCTGGGTTTCGGAGAGCGCTGACAAACCCTTCGTGATCGCTGGGGAACGCAATCCCCGGATCCGGGCGGTTGTGGGATTCGGTCAATCGCCGTTCTTGCAGTTTGCGAGCGAGCGACACCGTTTCGGCGGCCCGTCGCATGGCTTCCTTCGATGGCCCCGCATCAACGACGCGGTCAAGTTCTCTCTCTCCGAAATCCATCACGCCGTGCGCTTCAAGCAACACTTGAGCGAAGAAAACGCGGGAGTGGCTGAACTCATCCCCGGCGATTGTCTGGGGAGAACCTGCAAGCAATTGGATTCGCTCCAAGCGTTGGCGCTCGTCCAGTTCCCGGTTGGTGAGCCGGTTGCGTTGTTGGAGTT
>JAGQQQ010000657.1 GCA_020426125.1 Planctomycetaceae bacterium | reverse complement strand
ATCGAATCGCTCGTGGAACAGGCCGCAGCGAACCTTCCTGCAGGCCGCATCGAAACGCTGAGCCTCCATGTGACCCCGAGCTTCAACCGCCTCCACAAATCCCTCGCCAAACCAAAAAACAGCTCCAACAACGCAACCGGCTCCTGGGGCTCCGGAGATTGGGCGGGACCTCCTCCATGGAGCCTTTCCGACTTTCCGCGAGCCCGTCTGCTGGAAGGATGTCTGGATATGGGTATTGTTGTTGGACACCTGTCCTTCATTGAGTTCGTGGCCCCCATTCGAGCGGCGGGAAATCGGCTTATTGCTGAAAGTTTTTCAAGGGCGACATCGCTTTCGGATTGATGATGAACGCCCGAATTGAGGGGCCGCTCCGGGAATCTTTCTGCTAAGAACCGTATGAACCGTGTCCATTTTGCCCAGGTTGGCAAGTCACTGGGGGAATGGTGAGACGACTTTCCCCTGACTTTCGATGCCAATACTCGGTCTGACTGCGATCACTGATCGCCGTTGTCCGCGGGTTGCGAGTCTGCGCAGGCATTGACTATTGTTGATGAAGTTTGGCCCCCGTGACAATTCGCAGTACGAGAGTTCACTGATCGAATTGCCGGAGAGGGCATCCCGTGAGGATGGCTTGACCGGCAATCAGTGAGATGCACGTCGTGAGTTCGCGGCCCATGTCCCATGTATAACGCAGGAAGAACTATGTCCGATTCCGTCAATCGTCGTCATTTTTTGAAAACGAGCAGTGTGGCCGCTGGGGCCGCCAGCGTACTCTCAACCACCTCCGCACTAAAAGCCGCCGGTTCCAACGGCAAGATCCGCATCGGATTTATTGGCCCAGGTGGCCGTGGGTTTGGTGCCCATGTCAAAACACTCGCAAAACTGAAAAACGAAGGGGCAAACATCGAATTGGTCGCCGTGGCGGAAGTCTATTCCGAACAGCGAGACATGGTCGCCGACTACATCAAGTCGGAAAATGGCAATGAACCGGCGAAGTATGTCGACTACCGGGAGATGATTGAGAAGGAAGACCTGGATGCGGTCTCCATCGCGACTCCCGACCACTGGCACCACAAGCAAATCGTCGACTGCCTCGCCGCGGGACTGCACGTCTACTGCGAAAAGCCGATGACGAAGCACGTCACCGAAGCCCTTGATGTCGTCAAAGCCTGGAAGAAGTCCGGCAAGGTCATGCAGGTGGGGGTCCAGGGAACCAGCCAGCCGATCTGGAATCTTGCCAACTCCATGCTGAATGAAGGGAAACTGGGCAAGGTGCTGATGTTCCAGACGGAATACTTCCGGAACTCCGCGATGGGACAATGGCGGTACTACCAACTCAAAAAGGAAATGACTCCCAAGACCATCGACTGGAAGATGTGGCTGGGTGTCGAGGAAGGCTTGTCTGAGGATCGCCCGTTTGACCGGGAAGTGTATGCCCAGTGGCGGCGGTTTTGGCCCTACGGGTCCGGGATGTACACCGACCTGTTCGTGCATCGGGTGAGCATGATGCTCAAAGCAACCGGCCTGCGATATCCCGGTCGTGTGGTTGGGGCCGGCGGACTGTATCTCGAATACGACGGCCGCGACGTGCCCGATGTGGCGACCGTCGCTGCGGATTACCCGGAAGGGGTTCATGGCCTCGTTTCCTCCACGATGTGTAACCAGGAAACCCGGTTGACGCAGTGCATCCGGGGGCATTTTGGATCTTTCGTGTTCGAAGGGAACAAGATCCAGTTCATTCCCGAACGTCCGCAGGTCACTCTCGACAGTTCCATCAAAGAGGAAACCTTTGAAGCAGAGAACATCGGGGACGACACATACGCCCACTTCAAGAACTGGATCGCGGCGATGGAAGCCGACGATCCTGCCATGTGCAACAACGATCCGGAACTCGGGGCCGCGGCCGTCTCGACCGTGATCCTCGGAGCGCAAAGCTACCGGGAAGGGATCTGTTACTACTTCAACAAGGAAGACGGCCCGATCAATGCCTACGAAGCCCATAAGAAGGGCCAAAGCTGGGCAAAGCAATGGGAACAACTTTCCGAGAATCGAGCGAAGCCCAAGCACATCCCCGGTTGGACCGCTGGTGACTACGGTAGCACCTTGGAAGAACCGGCCTACATGTCTCTCGCCGGTCCTTGGAAAAATGGCAACCCGCCATCGCAAAGCTAAGCAGATCGATCGAGCCGACAAGACTCATTCGACGTCGATGGTTTGAATTCTGAAGAACTCGGCCACTCCCTCGCACGGCGGGGAAGTGGCTTTTTGTTTGGA
The DNA here is from genome assembly GCA_020426125.1 of Planctomycetaceae bacterium. Classification (GTDB taxonomy): domain Bacteria; phylum Planctomycetota; class Planctomycetia; order Planctomycetales; family Planctomycetaceae; genus HKST-UBA70. The sequence goes on along the minus strand of JAGQQQ010000657.1, from coordinate 1,865 downwards.
GCGAGGGAGTTCAATTGCCAGAACTTGGCGTGTCATCAGCTTCCTTCGGCAGCGGCGGGCCGTGGGTTTCGGGGAAGTGGACTTTGGTCAGTTCGATCTTCGGGGAATCGATATTGAGGACAACCGTGAATCGGTTGGATTGTCCGTCGTGATGGATTCGCCAGTCGCAATCGATGTTGTCAATCTTCACCGAGACCGTCACGCCCGGGCACTTGGCGAGGTCGTCCAGGAACAGGTTGAATGCTTGTGTCTCTCCGGAGTAACGCAGGGTCGTGAACCAGTTCACGAAGAAGCCATCGAGAAACTGACAGTCCTCGCGTTTCAGGACTTTTTGAATTTGCTGGCGAACCGCATCAGGCAATCCCGACGGCGTTGCGACCCCGGGAGTGTCCAACTCTCCGGCCAACGCCGTGGCTTCGCGAGACGTCAGTGCCAACAGGCAGAGTCCCATCGCAGAGAAGGCGGCCGCCCGAACAAGGGCAAATCTGAAAATGGACATAACTCGGTGCTCCCGGAAAAATCGCCCACGCAAGTTGGATCCCGTTCAGGATGAGGATGCCTCTCTTTGACGGTTGAGAACCGAAATCCTTATCAAGAATCTACTCATTTTTGGGAATAGGATAGTCGGGCCAGATGATGCGTTTTCCTTCGTACCGGGGCCAGTCCCAGTTTGGCCAGCGGGGGCCCTCCTCCTGGACTTCCACGTACAGCGACTCCAGTTTCTTGCGGAGCCGAGTCAAGACTTCGGGGTCGGACTCAACGCGGTTGTTCTCTTCCCCGATGTCTTCACGGAGATTGTAGAGTTCAAACTCGGCAAGTTTCGCGGTCTTCAATTGCTCGATCTGTTCATCAGTGATGTCGGTCAGATTTCCTTGATCGTCGGGATCGAGGTTCGCGAGGAGTTTCCAGTCTCCATCGCGGATGCACACCTTCGGCCAACTCCGGGCATAGTTAAACTGCCAGTACAACGGCTTGTCCCGTTCCAACGCTTTCCCCTGAAACAAGGGGACAAGACTCGTGCCATCGAGCGTTCGGTCAGCCGGCACGTCAACCCCCGCTAATTCGCAGCAGGTCGGCAAGACATCGACTCCACAAGCCGGTGTGTTGCTTTCGCTGCCAGGTTTCGTGACGCCGGGCCAGCGGACGATCCCGGGGACGCGAATCCCCCCTTCGTAGAGATGCCCCTTATGCATTCTCAGCGGTCCAGTCGATCCCCAAGGATGGCGGTTCGTCAGGGCCGGGCCATTGTCACTCGTGAAGAGGACAATGGTGTTTTCTCGGAGATTGAGATGGTCGAGAGCCCCCATGAGCCGGCCGAATGCGGCGTCCATCTGCGAGATGTTGCCGTGGTGGGCCTTCCGGCTGGGATGGCCGTCGTAAAGGTCCGCGAAGTTGGGATCGGTTGCGATCGGTTCATGCGGCTCGTGGTAGCAGCAGTACAGGAAGAAGGGCTTCTCCTGGTTGCGTCCTTCTTTGAGCCACGCGATCGCTTCATCGGTCACCAGATGGGAAGCGTACCCTTCGAGCGGGCCGACCGGAATTCCGTTGCGAACGAAGTTATACGGATTGCGATGGTTCGGCAGCGCATTGTTCTGCGTCGAGAACCAGTGCGAAAACCCATGGTCCCCCGGCTGGGGTTGTCCGGGCAGGTTGAACCAACCATTCAAGTGCCATTTTCCAACATGGCAGGTGTCGTAGCCCGCGTCTTGTAGCAATGTCGCGACGGTCACTTCACTTTCGCGCACATGGATCGGCGAGAGAAACGGAATCCAGTTATAAACCCCCACGCGATACGGGGTCCGTCCCGTCATGAGTCCGGTTCTCGCCGGGGAGCAATTGGGAGCGGCGGCGTAGCAGTCCGTCAG
>JAGQQQ010000656.1 GCA_020426125.1 Planctomycetaceae bacterium | reverse complement strand
ATCCGTTGATTTCAATAACCGGAAAATCGTTCAATTCGGTTCGTCGTTGACGACGGAACTCTGCGAAACTTCACGAGTTGGAAATTGCATTTGAGACGGCAACTCCAACTCCAATCTTTGTTCCCACTCCGCGAGTGGGTAATCCCAGGCGGAATATCGCAACGGTTGCCTCAACGGAACAACGAAATCCGGATAGCCTCCGAGCCGACGCGAGATGAGATCCACATGGGGATCGATCATCAACTGAGGTTGACGGCCATTTAATGAAACGAGAGATAAAACCCGGATTTCCAGGCGTGGATAACCCCTGTCCCGGAGATTCCTTGCTATGTAATGAGTGAGTTGATGGATCATCCGGGGATCACGCACGACCACCGCCAATTGACGGGCTGTGACATACATTCGAAGATCGACCGTCCCCGACCGACCGGTGCTGGGATCAGTGGCAACAACCCGCAACCCACATTTTTTCCCGCGAAGCAACATATGCCAGGAAAAGTGATGTGTGTACTCGTCCCAGTTGGGATTGTCCGGCAAGATGAAATGCCGCAGCGGAAACATTACTTGCCAGGAAACAAACACAAACAGAATGCCGAGAGTTGTCCACCTTACGATCGGTGTTGGCAGAGCCTCCTGAGCCTTGGAACATGTGTCGTCAAAACGTTGGCCGAACCGCTGTACGACGCGCCTGGGCCAATCTGGTTCGAAGAACACGGTGGTCGCCGCCATCATGAGCCAGGGAAAGACGCCAATCGTCCAGACTTGTGAATTCGTTAAATGGAAGACGAGACAAAGTAGGAAGGCCAGCACTCGCGTTCTTCGGTAAAGAAGTGCGGGCACCACCATCAGGTCGAAAAGCAGTCCTCCCCATACGAGTGTCTGCACAAACCACTCCTGCGTAACAAACTCACCGAAGAGGGGGATGTCAACTTTGTCCGCCATCGCCAGTCGCATGGGCTGACCGCGTACCCAATCCGGAGACAACTTCGCGATTCCTCCGTACAAGTAGGGGATACCGATCATGAATCGAATGAGCCACAAGGTCCATCGAGGGGTCGTACGAGACCGGCGAACTCGGCGCAGGATGACGTCGACTGAACAGGAGCGATGCGCCGGCAGGAATGGCATAATTAGCGACAACAACGAAATCAGATAGTAATGGTTTTGGTAGTAGCATTTGTCGATCAGGAACACGTGGCAGAAGACCAGTGCAAAGAGTGTTGCTGAGACGCGATAAAAGGCTCCAAGAAGGATCAGGATGGCCAAAATCGCCATCGCCGAATACTCGACGTGCATCGCATGAACAGACGGACTCATCCAGAAGTCCAGCTTGGAAATCCAAGCGAAGCCGTCGTAGGGAAAGTGGTGCAGCGGAATGACGTAGAACAGATCAACGCGGCCAGAGATCAGCGAGTAAATCGCGTAGTAGGCCATCACCGCCCCAAAGGCCAATCGATAGATGACAAGCCATTCGTTAGGAATGGGAGCGAAGATGTTTTCCCATCGAGTGAGTTTTGGAGATTGACTCATCGGAGTCTGTTCCTCAATCATCGTCACTGCTCCTTCGCACTTCAGGCCCACTGCCATACTTCACATTCTGACTTCTACGTCTGCCTGACACAGACGTTAGTGCCGCTCTCCAAACTTGCGTTGACGTCTGGCCGCACATTGAGAGAGGGAACGCTATTCAAGGTCCTCGAGTTCCTCAGCAACCTCTTGTTCACGACGCCGGCGCTCCTGGTCATTCATCTTTCGGAGCACAATCTCGAAGTGATTTTCTCCTCCTTTTGTGACTTCCACCTGAGCGACGTCCACTCCTCCACCCAGTTGGCAGTCACACTGAAAATCCGGATGGTCCTCGCGAGAGGGCCCATCGACTTTGACACCATGGTTTCCAATAACCGCACCGTCACCGTTTCCATACGTGGAGACAGCGAACTCGCCCTGTTCATTCGCATAGGCGTGTCCCGTTTTCCCCGAGTAGGCTTCCTTCCCTTTTCTCACCGGAGTAAACATCACCAACACGTGGGGAACCGGTTGTCCCCCGCAGGTGACCGTCCCTGTGGTCTTCGCCACCGGGAAATCTCCGCCGCCGGAGCAACCCCAACAAACCACGCCAAGAAGAAAGGCCGCAGCAGACTTATTCATTCGAAATACCTCAGACAACTTTGTACTTATCACGGATTTGCCTAAAAAGGTATGGCACAGCGACGTGGTGCGACGCACCCGCAGCAAAGGCCACACTTCCCGTCACCGAACTTCTGCGATGAACATCCAACAAGACACTGCCTCAAACGGATGGCTCTGAACTCCCCTATGGGACGCGACGTCGGTCAGCGCCCCCTGGGCAGAGAATTCGTACGCGACATCCATCTGATGCCGCGCACGATTTCGAGATCCAAGTCTCAAAAGTTGATCACCAACTAAAATTCCCCAAGAGGATTTCCATCCGAAATGTCGTTAACCCAACTCCAGACATTCTGGTCGATATTCTCGGAGACAAATCGGACCGCACCATCGCCAAATACAAACTGCGCCCCGCCGGTGTGAAAGCTAAAGGCGCTATCATCGTCCACGGTCCCGACCATCTCATATGGATTCGAGAATGAGTTGATCGGAGAGTTAAAGCGACCGTTGAATCGCAATGACTCATCCGTATCAACGCCGCCAATCCACGTCGGCCAGTCTTGGACTTCCGAGATATTCGCCGCAGTCCGGCTGTTACCTTGCACGTAGGAGGATTCTCCAATCAAGAGAGTGTTAGACAACCCATCGACGACATCTCGAAATTTTCTTCCGCCAGGAGCTTCAGCTTGTTTATGGAGCATGCCGAAGTCACCACGCGCACTTCCTCCGGCCCCTTTGTAATCGGTCGTCCCGTATCCGATCATGGCATCTTCCTCGGGGGGTGCGGAAGGCGCCCCGGGCGATTGCCGCGTCGGGACTGAGAAACTCGGAGGAACGGTCGAAGGAAGCGTGGACGACGGACATTTGTAGGCGGGAATTACCGTTTCGCCACCAGGAATTGGTCCTCCATGAAGTTGGAAATGGCTCTTCAGAGCGCAAAACCTCGGGTTGGTTGAATGCAGCCCACCTGACATGTTTGTAGAAGACATATAGGTTTCAATCTGGTTGAACAACGGGGCCTGGTCGATATAAGGCAAGATCACGTACAGAAATCCAAATCCATCGTCATCACAACCATTATCGTCGTCGATGTCCGAGAGCATTAGCATCGGAAGACGCCCATACACATCATGGTAGTTGTGCATCGCCAGGCCCATCTGCTTCAGGTTGTTCTTGCACTGGGTCCGGCGGGCCGCCTCGCGCGCCTGCTGCACAGCCGGCAGCAGCAGGGCGATGAGAATCGCGATGATGGCGATTACCACCAGCAATTCGATCAACGTAAA
>JAGQQQ010000655.1 GCA_020426125.1 Planctomycetaceae bacterium | reverse complement strand
GGCATCCCCAACCCGCTGTTCGCCGCCGAGAATGCGTTGATGCTGTTCGCCGACGGCAAGCAAGCCGTTGTCGATATCATTAACGCCGTGAAAGAGAATTAAGCTCTCATTCGGTCGATTTCTTGCGGAGTGAGTCGATCGGGCAACCGTTTAGCCGTGCCCCTCCGGGGCCGTCGTTCGGTGATTCGTTGCCGCCGGTTCATCCGCGTTCTTCTTCAAAAAGAGTTCGCTACGGCTGATCATCAGCGTGCCAAAGACTAACAGCCCGACTCCGATCACTTTGACGAAGTTCACGGGATGGCGGGGAAGCCCCATCAGGCCGAAGTGGTCGACGATCAGCGACATCGTCAACTGCCCAACGATCGCCGCCGCGAGGACATTGGCTGTCCCGAGATGGGGGACGACCGTGAGGACCGTCGTGACGAACACGACACCGAGCAGGCCACCTGTGTACAGATACCACGGCTGATCGATCGCCTCCGATAAGGGCGGGATCTCCCGATTGGCAATCAGCACAATCAACGTCAGGGAGACTGCCCCTCCAAAAAACGAGATCCAGGCGGCCAGAAATGGATTGGAGATCGCCTGTCCGAGCCGGCCATTGACGATCGCCTGAATGGGGATCACGCAGGCAGACAAGGCGGTCGCCAACATGAGTAGCAGTATTTTCACAATCGCTCCCGAGTTTCTGGTGAATTTGCCTGGAGGGTAACAGAACATCCGAGAGCCGTCGCGAAGGTGGGCGGCGTCGCGAATTCGTATTCATTAAGTCCCATGCTTAAACGTTTGGGGAGACCGGCAGAACGTTCACATCCAGAGCACCATCGACGGCAGCTTTTGCCGATCAGTGCCTCTCCGTTCTCAATGGGCAACAAATCTTGGCGAGAAACGGTCGCCGATCTCGACTGGCGGACTACAGTCCGCCGAATGGGGAGATGAGATGCTGAGTCGGCTGACAATTTCGTTCGCGTTGCTCCTGATGATGGGCGGGATCGCCGCTGCCCAGCAAACGGGGGGATCGCTTCCGTCTCTCGAATCGGAATTGAGCGACGAAGAGCGTCGCGAGTTGCCGATCCGCCGATTCAAGAAAGGGGCACTTCAAAAACTCGCGTTTGAGTTGGGAACCTCGACCGGAGGGGGACTGGACCTCCATCACATCGAAACGTCGATTGGAACAGGCATCCCGCTGGGGAGCTTTGACAATATTCTGGTCGTGGAACCGTCGTTCGGCGTCGATTTCGTGGACACGCGCCCCGATGTCGATCTTCCCTCGGAACTCTATGACATCGGCGTGAATCTGTTTTGGCGGAAACCGCTGAACGATCGCTGGAGTGCGATGGTCCTCAGTTCCCCGTCACTCCGAAGCGATCTCACTACAACCGAACGAGGGTTTCGGTTATTCGCACTCGGACTACTGACCTACGAATGGGTGCCCGAGAAACTGTCCATTTCCGGGGGGGCCGTCGCACTCGGGCGTTCGGATTTGCCGTTGCTTCCGGCAATTGGACTGAAATGGACCCCGACGCCTCGCTGGCGGGCCGACATCAATTTCCCGCGACCACGGATCTCCTACCGCCTCCTGAAAGACGGCTCCTCCAGCGAGACTTGGTGCTATCTCGCGGGTGGTCTGGGAGGGCAAACCTGGGCCATCACTCGGGACGATGGCCGTCCCGATGAAGCATCGATCCGCGAACTTCAACTCACCTGTGGTGTCGAACAGATTCGAGACGGAGGCGGCGGACTGTTTGCCGAACTCGGTTTCGCCTTCGGTCGCCGATTGGAGTATGAACACCGGCAACAGACCGTCGACTTCGGCGAATCGCTGCTTGTGAATGGGGGATGGAAATGGTAATCCCCTGACAGAGTTACTTTCCAATACAGGGGAAAGTGAATGCGAGTCATCTGGCTCACAGACAGGGAGGTTGCATGTTAAGTCATTTGCCGAATAGGACTTTTCTGAGGTCGTCTCCGTTCCAGCCGGCCATGAGACGTTTGTTTTTGATGCCGTACTTGGCGGTCTGTCCGTTTTTCAGCAGTCTCAGAGCGGTGCGGAGGAGGATGCTGAAGTTGGCGTCGACGTGATTCTCTCTCGGTCGGCTTTTATCTTCGCCGAAGGTAACATCGAGTTGCCAGTGCAGGTTGTTTTCGACTCCCCAATGTCCACATGCGGCCTGAGCGAAACGTGCGCCGGCGAGATAACGACTTAAAATTTTCATAACGAATCTCTGTCTGCTCTTTACCATTTCGCTGTGAGATCGAAACCACCGCTCCGATCGCTTTGAGGTTTTTCCAGCGATGCTTGTCGGGAAGATCATCCGGCACCGGTCAGATGAAACTGAAACGCTGGACCTCTCGACCGTGCGTCGTCTCGTGCTCGACATGCCGACGCACTTTGATTCCTTCGAAATCGTTTTCGAAGAGTGGGGAAAAGAAGCCCTGGAGGGCAGAAAACAACGTCAGTTGATTGCCTTTGGCGGCCAAGGGGGAAGCGATTGCCATCTCGATGGGTGATACCGCTGGAGTCGCCGGTTACGAGTATTTTTGAGATAGTGAGGACTGCGAACGCTACGCCTCGATGGAAGAAGCGGAATTTGAATCAACGATCCGCAGAATCGATGACGAAGAGATCGACCTGGAGGACCCCGAAGAGGTGACTCCCGAGTTCCTGCGAGAACGGGCCTTTTTGTCCTGCCGTGGACCGATGAATCTTTGCGGCATGAATTGCCCCCCGAGTGGCGAACCGCGTTTTATTTGCCTGTGAGGGATGGGGCCTGATTGCTTCCTTCCATCGGGAAGCGGCGTCGCTGGTGCCTCTTGCGGGGGGACATTTCCATTGAGCGACATGACGCTTCGCGATCGCAATTGTCGTCATCGCCGGGAAGCGTCGTCGCGTCAATGCTGAGGCATGTTTTCCCGGTCCTCTCCAGACATTTCGTGGGAGGGGGATGGGCGTTCGGATAGACCATCGACTGGCGTGTCGAACGGCCTCAAACGATGTGTCATTCTTCTTATGAGAGCACATTACTTCTGTGACGGAACGGTTGCCTGTCCCGACACGGGGGAATGGCCGTTGGGCCAGCGGGGGAGCAGGCGTTTGGGCAGCCAGTTGGCCTTATGGGCGCTGATCAACACCGCGAGGATTAACGCGGCGCTACTCCAAAGAAAAGCGGTCATCGCTCGCATCCCGACCTGTTGGACCGCTTGCCGGAATCCGAGCGTCATGATTCCGTAAGCCATAACAGACAGCAGGGAAATGAAAGTGTAGAGATACCATTTGATCCGGAATGAGAGTGCCAGTATCAGACTCAATCCCGCCATCGAGGCGATGTACACGGCCTTCCAGATGATAGGCACTATCTCCGCTTGGGGATGGAGAACGAGTAAGAGCGTCGCGAATGGCATGAACAGGGCGGACAACATTCTTAGTTTTCGAGCGAACGGATCCCGAGCCAATAGACCGACGGCCGTTAGTGCTCCCCAGAGAAGATGGGCGGACAAAGTCGCGGAAAACCCCTTCCAGGGGGGCTCCGGTATCGCGAGGAAAACGGCTCCGGTTCCGGCGATCGCCGCGAGCGTGGCGGTCTTCGATGACGAACACAGGACGCTCTGCGTCAGCAGCCCGAGGGCAACGACCGCGAGGGGCCAGGATTCGGGAGAGTGAAGTGTGCGGAATCCCGTTGAGTCGGGGCCGACGAAGGTCAACAGGAAGACCATGGCCCATGTTCCCCAGATAGCCCCCCGGATCCGTCGAAACGCCGACCAACAGTAGAGGCCGATCAGCATCAGGATCACCAGCCAAAGCGGGGAACCGGTTGTGTCGGTGACCTTGCGGAGAAATCCCAGAAACACGGGGCCGCGGCTCATCGGGACAGCGAGGACCAGGAGAAGCGGTGCCGATCGCAGGACACGTTGAGCGAGGAACATGTTTCGTGTGACGACGCTCCCTTCGACAAGCAAGACCAGGATGGCAAAGATCGGGGGGATGAGAAAATACGGTCCCCAGAGCGTGTCGAAGGAAATCGCCCGCATTCCGCTTCCGAGGGAAATCCACATCGGTCCGGCCGGGCCAAACGTCATTGCCAGTGCGAAGGTCCGGAAGCCGATCGCGACGAAGAAGATAAAAAAAATGGACCAAGGGTAAAGAGGCCAAGGCCAGGGAGTGCCGTTGTTTTGAATGTAAGCGGAACCCCGTTTGACGGCGGGAAGAAGCGTCAAAAGCAGACCCGAAGCGATCAACGGAAAAGCGAAGATGGTCCATTCCAGGGATTCCGGACTGCGAGGATGGATCGCGGGAGAGCACCACCACGGCGCCAGGAAGAACAGAGCAATCAGTCCATGAAAGGGCCAGCGATAAAGTGGCGGGAACCGGATCCGTGCGCCGCGAAGGACCAGTTCGGAGAGGAATGCCGAGAAGAGATATCCGCTGAACATGAGCCATGTGCTGGTGGAGGATTCGATGCGGGCAAACAGGTCGTCCGCGCAGATGGAGAGCGCCAGGCACATTAACAAGACGAGCAGCAACACAGACCGCGCGTCCTGCCAGACTTTCCCCCAGCGAATGATCGCGACGCCGATGAATGCGAGAATCGAAGTGTACCCTGCGAACACACCCATCATCAGCCAGGCGTTAATCGCACCGATTTCCAGTTCGCCGTAAGCGCTTTGTACGGCGAACAGGAGCAGCAGCGCGCTGATGATGTAGAAAGGATTTTGAGAGTAGAGCCATCGAACCAGCGGCCGTCCCCAAAACGTGGGAGGGGTCGGAACACTGGCAGTTGGCTGGAATGGATCCGGAGATGTCATCGTGAGCCTCCCTTCGATGAGCGGAATGTCGAGGAACCATACCGAGTGGCGTAAACCGGAAAGTGGCATACCGTGAACTACGAGCCAGGTTGAGAAAGAGTTTGAGAATTCCGCGGGCTGGGGATATTCCGTGAGCCCATGAAAGAGGGCGGAGCCAACTTGTCACAGATCTCTCCCGAGCCTGGGAATCGGGTTCTTCCTGAGGGCGGGGGCGGATGTGTGGATTCTGACGTCCATGAGGCTGCTGCGTGACGTGCAAATCCTGCCAGAGGATTCGGTCAGGAGCGTCACACCGGCGAACACTTCCGATTCGATCAAAACGTGTCGCGGACGTTTGGCATTCCGTCCACAGCCCATCCTTCTCACGCCGAAGACGAGGAATGGACCGGGTCGGTCATATTGTCGCCAAACTTTCAAACGGTTTTCTGCTATGAACGTCACAGCATTGAATTGCGAGGGGTTGAATTGCCCTATGCCAATAGTGGAATTGACCAAGCTGGCGAGAACGTTGACTCCCGGGGATCGTATCGAGGTCACTGCCACCGATCTGGCCTTTCGCCCGGACTTGGAGGCATGGTCCCGAAGAATGTCACACGCCATCGAGAGCTTTGAGGAAGAAGACGGAATCCAACGGGCGGTGATTCTCATCACCTGATGAAAGCCTTTGAGAAGCCAAGGCGGAATTCCTTTTCGCTCAGTTCGCTTGATCGCCCACATTGCATAGATCGTCTTTGTCCCCCCGCCCCGAGGTCCTCAGAGGTCAGGGGCAGACCCCGAGGCAGGATTAGGAAAGTGAGTCATGACTGAAAGCAATCCTCATGTTCTGATCATGCTGACTGTTGGCAAGGCGGACAACGGCAAGAACGCGACGATGGCCTTCTCCTGCGGGATGTCCGCTTTGGCGATGGGTCATCCAGCGACGATTTTCCTGACGAGCGATGGCTCGGTTTGGGGGTTTCAAGGGAGCGCTGAGGGGATCCGCGTGCAGGGGTTTCCTCCGTTGGAAGATTTGATTGCCCAATACCTGGATGCTGGCGGGGATCTCATCATCTGTTCGGTCTGCCATAAGACGTGCAGTACCGGAAATCCGCATTCGAATCCCACGATCGAGATGCTCCCCCAGACTCAGATCGGCGGATTCGCAACGATCATTGATCGGGGAATGGGCGGGATGACCGTCACCTTCTGAAAACATCACAGCTTGAGTTTGACTCACGTTTTTGAAGACATCGGTGCTTGCGGCGGAGTCCGCATTGTTTCGTCGGCACCCCATCGTCAACTGGAGTGGCACAGGGGAGAAACATTCAACTGAGGTGGGGATCCATGCCCACGAGAAAACTGTCTGTGCTAATCGCCATCACTTGGCTGGTGGCGATGAGTCCCAGGGCAAATGCTCAGATGGGACATGTGCTTGAAGCCATTGGACCGGTGAACCAGTCGATGGGTGGGGCCGGGACGGCGCTTCCGCTGGATGCGATGGGCGCTCTGCAATGGAATCCTGCGAGCATTACTGGACTCCCCCATTCCGAGGTGGGATTTGGGGCGATGTTGTTCGCTCCAGAAATCGAACTTCGTTCGACCGTTCCCGCGAACACTTTTGGGCCGGGGTTTCCAGACCAAACGATGTCCGGAAACACCGGTTCGGAGTCGGATGTGAATCCAATCCCCAGTTTCGCGCTGGTTTGCCAGCGTTGCGATTCCCCATGGACGTTTGGCCTGGGAGGCTTCGCAATTGGCGGATTCGGCGTGGACTTTCCAGGGAGTCGGACGAATCCGGTGCTAACTCCTCAGTTGCCGGACGGTGGCATGGGATTTGGCCCCATTTACTCCGAATTCCAACTAATGCAATTCTGTCCCACGGTCGCACGAACGCTCGGCAGGGGATGGTCGGTGGGCTTTGCTCCCACGATCAACTGGGCCAGTCTGGCGGTTTCCCCATTTAGCGCGGCGGCGGCCAATCCCGATGGAAGCTACAGCCCGGGATCCAGCGCGGACTCCGTCTGGGGGATGGGATTTCAAACTGGTGTCTACTATGAGTCTCCGAATCGTCATTGGAGTTTTGGCGCATCCTACAAAAGCCCACAGTGGTTCGAAGAGTTCGCGTTGAACAGCGCCGACCACCTCGGAAATCCTCGTCAGCTTTCGATGAAACTGGATTATCCCAGCATCTACTCGATCGGGCTGGGATATCGGGGATTGAAACGCTGGCAGTTCGCCTGGGACGTGCGATACGTTGACTACGAAAACACCGATGGATTCCAACCCGCGGGATTTGATACGACGGGAGCGGTCACGGGGTTTGGCTGGGAAAGTATCTGGGCAACGGCCCTGGGAGCGGAGTATGCCATCAATTCGCGTCTACGTTGGCGGGCGGGCTACACGTTTAATGAGACCCCAATTAACAATGCCAATATGTTCTTCAATTCTCCGGCACCGGCTTTGGTCCAACACCATTTGAGTACGGGATTCACCTACGAGATGGGACAAGGCTGGATGCTCTCGGCGGCCTATAAGCACGGATTCCAGAACAGTGTGACCAGTCCCTGGCAGGCCCCGGGACTTGGAGAAGTCCCCGGAACCGAAGTGACGGGCACATTGGCGACCTATGGACTCTCCTTCGGGATCAGCAAATGCTTCTGATGGGATGGAACGAAGGGCCGGATGGCCGTGAGGACATCCGGCTCGGATTCCCCGTTTCCGAGGTCCGCCATCAATCTCGGGTTGCCTGCCACTCGACGAACTTGTCGGCTGGCAAAGGCCGGGCGATGTGGTAGCCCTGGAGAATGTCGCATCCGATCTCCGAAAGTAGAGCGGCCTGTTCGGAAGTCTCGACACCCTCGGCCACGACGTTCAAATTCAGGCCGGTTCCCAACGACACGATCGAGCGGACGATTGCTTCGGCTTGAGAATCCACCGTGATCTCGCGAATGAAGGACATGTCAATCTTCAGAGTATGAATCCGAAAGCTCTTCAAATAGCTGAGTGAGGAGTAACCGGTTCCGAAATCGTCGATGGCGATCCGGAAACCGAGTTCGGCGAGTTGGTCAATAATTTCAATGGAACGATTGACGTCCGCCATCATGGCGTGTTCTGTGATCTCCAGTTCAAACCACTCGGCGCGAGCTCCGGTTTCCCCGAGTGTTTCCCTCATCATGGAAACGAAACGGGGGTGTCGGATTTGATGCGGGGAAATGTTGATCGCGATCTGATGAGGAAGTCCCCGATCTCGCCATTGGCAGGCCTGTTCGGCGGCCTTACGGAAAACGATATCTCCCAGCGGACCAATCAGACCGGTTTGTTCCGCGATGGGGATGAATTCATTGGGAGGTACGAACACGCCCTCGGAGTTGCACCAGCGAACGAGGGATTCGCAACCGAGAAGTTCTCCGGTCTGACTGTCAATCTGGGGTTGGTAGTGCAGGCTGATTTCCCCGCCATTGAGGGCGTCGCGAAGCCTTGTTTGCACGAGGTTTCGGAGATTCACCGTCTCCTGCATTTCTTCCGTAAATGTGCGAATCTGGTTTTTGCCACCCATCTTAGCTGCGTACATGGCGATGTCGGCCACCTGCATGAGAGCATCCACCCCCCGGGCATGGTCTGGAAATCTGGCGACACCGATGCTGAGCCCCACGAGGGCTTCCGTTTCTCCGAGTTGGAAGGGGTCGCGAAAGGCCGCGAGCAATCCGTCAAGTGCACGTGGTACTTGATCGGGAGGAATCTGACTGTCTTCAATGATCAGGGCGAACTCGTCACCGCCAAATCGGGCGACAAACACGTCCCCCTCAAACTCTGTGGAAATTCGCTCGCCGACCATCCGGAGCAATTCGTCCCCGGCCAGATGGCCGGAGGAATCATTGACGTGTTTGAAGTTGTCAAGGTCGAGGAAGCAGACCGTGCATCCGGACTGTTGGCGGATGTGCTCTTTCAGATGTTCCCGGAAATAGGCTCTGTTGGGGAGGTCGGTGAGGACGTCATAGAGAGCGCGACGGCGCAGCTCCATCTGGCTGTTTTCCAACTCCGTGATATCGGAGATCAGGGCGACGATTTGAATGAACTCTCCATGAACGTCCACGGATGGGCTGAGCGACATCCAGTAGGATCGCATGCTCCCTTGGGGATCCGGAATGGCGATCTTTCCAGACCAAGGATTTCCATCTCGAACGTCGGCAATGAGATCGGCGAGGCCCTCAATTCGGGATTGAAAGGCCTGATCCAATGATTTCCCCACAAGAACTCGGGGGTCCGACTCACGCGTCATCTCCGCGAACGCGGGATTCACTTCCACGATCTGCCCGAGGTCATTCAGAATCGCGGCCCCTTCCGAGGCGCACTGAAAGACGCTGGCCAGAAGTTGCAATTGCTTTTCGCGGCTTTTGTCCTCCGTGATGTCTCTGGATGTGGCGACAATGTAACGTTCCCCGGTGCTCTGGTCCGAAAAGAGGGACCGATTCACGCTGACGATCCGTTGACTCCCATCGGGAGCGAGATGGAATTGCTCGCTCGAATCGCAGAGTCCCGACTCCAACAGAGACTCTTCGATTTCCCTGACGTTTCCAGCCGGTTCGCCACGAATGAGCAACCCCGCGTTTTGTCCAATGACATCGTGCCGAGAGACCCCTTGCGCCCGGCAAAAGGCGTCGTTGGCGATGACGATTGTCTGATCC